>JACESO010000080.1 GCA_013911745.1 Sphingobium sp.
ACGACATCGTCGTGTGCGCGCGCAAGGGCGAGGAGGAACGCTATCGCATTCCCGAGCCGCTGCGCGGCGATCCCAACAAGCCCAGCAACCAGGCATGGGGCGAGCGCGTCCGATCGATGGAATATGTCGGCCGGTCCGGCACCGAAAGCTGCTCGCCTGTGGGCGCTGGCGGCGCGACCGGCTGCTTCGCGCAGCTCGCCCGCCTCGCCAAGGCGGAACGGCAGCAGGCCGACAATGCGAGCTGGAAGGATCTGGTGGAGGCCGAGCGCGCCAAGCGCCTGTCCACCATCGACGCCGATAGCAAGGCCATCGAGGCGCGGGTGAAGGCGGAGGAAGCCGCCGCCCAGCAGCAACAGTCCGCGCAACCCACACAGCCTGCGCAACCTTGACGGGTTGCGGCAGGCCATGCCGTCCATGGGAAAACGGGCTCGAAGAGGTCCGGCATAAAGGGGCGTATAAGGAATAGATATGATGCGCCGTCTGCACCTCCTGCCCCTTCTCGCGCTGCTCGCGCCCGCGCCGGTCCTTGCCCAGCCCGCGCCGCCACCGGAACGCACCATCAATCTTACCGTCTATGGCGACGATCCTTGCCCGCAAGGCCAGGGCGACGAGATCGTGGTCTGCGCCCGCCGCCCCGAGTCGGAACGCTACCGCATCCCCAAGAAGCTGCGCGAAAAGCCCGCCGTGGCTGGCGGCCCCGGCTGGGGCAGCCAGGTCGCGACGATGGAGCAGGTACAGCGCAATTCCACGCCCATGGGCTGTTCCGCCATCGGCGGCGCGAACACCGGCTGCTTCGCCCAGATGATGGCCCAATGGTTCGCCGAACGGCGGATGCAGGAAAGCCGCGGCGAACCCTGATCTACCGCGCGCCCTCCAGCGCCGCGCCCTCGTCCACCGTCGCGCGAAAATCCGGCCGCAGCTTCAGCCCCGCCGCCTGCTCATAGGCATAGCCCGCGTCGAGCAGCCTCTGCTCGGCATAGGCGCCCGCGATGAAGCTCAGTCCAACCGGCAATCCGCGCGCCAGCCCCATGGGCACGGTCAGGTGCGGATATCCCGCGATCGCCGCCGGCCCGGTCGACCCGCCCGGCCCCTCATATTGATCGCCCCACACCGTGTCAGACGGCCAGGCCGGCCCGTAGCTGATCGTCACCAGCAGGTCGACGCGATTGTCCGCCAGCATCGCGTCGATCCCCTCACGACCTGCGAGCCGCAACGACTTCTCCCGCGCCGCCTTGTAGGCGGGGTCGTCCAGCCCGGCCTTTGCCTGCGCCATGGCGAAAATCTCCTGCCCGAACAGCGGCATCTCCTTGTCCGCCTGGGCGCTATCGAAGGCGATGAGGTCGGCCAGCGTCCGCGTCGCCACCTGGTCGGGCCGGGTGGAGGCGAGATAGGCGTTCACGTCCGCCTTGAACTCATATTTCAGGACGTCGTAGCTCGCGTCCGACATGCCCTCCATCGCCGGCTTCTTCACCTCGACCAAAGTCGCACCCAATGTCTTGAGCACCGCCAGCGCCGCCTCGTACCGGGCGAGCAGATCCGGCTGCGCCCCGCCCCGCAGCACGCCGATCCGCATCCCCCTGATCTTCTTGGGATCGAGCGCGGCGGCATAGTCGCCCGCATGGGCCATGGCATTGGCGGTGGTGGGATCGCCGGGATCACTGGCGATCAGCGCGGAGAACAATATCGCCACATCGTGCACGCTGCGCGCCATCGGGCCGGCCGTGTCCTGGCTATGGCTGATCGGGACGATATGGGTGCGGGGGATGAGGCCGATCGTCGGCTTCAGCCCCACTAGCCCCATCATCGAGGACGGGCAGATGATCGACCCGTTGGTCTCGCTGCCGATTGCCGCCGGCGCGAAGCCCGCCGCCACCGCCGCACCCGACCCGCTTGACGATCCGCAGGTGGTGCGATCGAGAGCATAGGGGTTACGCGTGAGGCCGCCTACCGCGCTCCATCCGCTCATCGACCGTTCGGACCGGAAATTGGCCCATTCGCTCAAGTTCGTCTTGCCGAGAATGATCGCGCCCTTCGCCTTGAGCGCGGCGGCAACCGGCGAATCGCGGCCGGCATCGTTGCGCGCCAGCGCCAGCGATCCCGCCGTGGTCGGCATCCCCGCCGCCTCGATATTGTCCTTCAGCAGGATCGGCACACCATGCAGCGGCCCGCGCAGCTTCCCCGCGCGCCGTTCGGCGTCCAGCACCCGCGCCTGCGCGACTGCATCGGGATTGATCGTGATGATGCTGTTGATCCGCGGCCCCGTCCGATCCATCGCCGCGATGCGCTTCAGGTAGGCGCGCACCGCTTTCTCGCTGCTCGTGCGCCCGCTCGCCAGATCGGCGGACAGCGATGCTACGCCCTGATCCTCCATCCCCGCCTGCGCCGCCGGCGCGAACAGCAGGGCGGCGGCGATCGCGATCGGCATCTTCATCTTGGATAGGTCCGGTCCATATGGTCGATGCTCTTGACGATCAGCCGCTCCAATACCGCCATCCCGATTTCCCCCCGCTGCGCCATGCTTGCCATCTCCATGCCGCTCGACTAGAGGCTAGCGCGTCATCTGGGGAGTAGCCAGCCGTTCCAAATGGGACGGGCCATATGTCAACATATTTGGCCGAGAGGTCATGGCATATGGGATGTGTCGCCGTCCGTTAGGAACGGCCGCATCGGGCGAGACCAATGGCATCTTCGTTCTGTTGCCCGGCCGGGCGGAGGACGGTGATGGCATTGTGTCGATCGTCTCCGCCCGGCCCCGGAACGCCTGAATGGAAGCCCTTCTGACATCCGCCGCGCTGGTGGCGCTCGCCGAAATGGGCGACAAGACGCAGCTGCTGGCGATGCTGCTCGCCACCCGCTTCCGCAAGCCCGTGCCGATCATCCTCGGCATCTTCGGCGCGACCGTCGCCAATCATTTCCTCGCCGCGCTGGTCGGTCATTCGATCGCCGGCGTGCTGACCCAGCCCTGGTTCCGCTACGCCGTCGCTGCTTCCTTCATCCTCATGGCCGGCTGGACCCTGATCCCCGACAAGATCGACGCCGACGCCCCGCTCAAGGCGCCGTCGAAGGCGGGCGTGTTCATGACCACGCTGGTCGCCTTCTTCCTCGTCGAAATGGGCGACAAGACCCAGGTGGCGACAGTGGCGCTCGGCGCGCGCTTCGACAATCTGTTCGCCGTCACCATGGGCACCACGCTGGGCATGATGATCGCCAATGTCCCCGCCGTCCTGTTCGGCGAAGCGCTGGCGAAGAAAGTGCCGATGCGCGCGCTTCAGATCGGCGCGGCGCTGCTCTTCCTGCTGCTCGGCCTGTGGATGCTGGCCGATCTTCAGGGCTGGCTGGGCTAAAAAAGGGCGGCTGCTTGCGCGCGGCGGTTGTCAGCGCGCGGCGGCTGTTGCAAGGGGTTGAACCAGAGTCATCTACAACCTTTGAAAGACATGGGGTCCGCGTGATGAAGGACAGTCTCGTAACCATCTTCGGCGGCGGCGGCTTTCTGGGCCGGCAGGTCGCCCAGGCGCTGATGGCGCGCGGCGCGCGCGTGCGGATCGCGCAGCGCGACCTCGCCACCGCCGTCAAGGTGAAGCCGCTCGGCGCGCTGGGCCAGAGCCAGTTCGTCGCCGCCGACATCCGCAAGCCCGAAAGCGTGACCCGCGCCATCCATGGCAGCGACGTCGTGATCAACCTGGTCGGCATCCTGGCCGGCGACTTCGACGCGTTCCATCATCAGGGCGCGTCCAATGTCGCAAAGGCCGCCTCGGCAGCCGGCGTGACAGCGCTGGTCCATGTGTCGGCGATCGGCGCGGACCCGGAAAGCCCCTCCGCCTACGGCCGGTCCAAGGCGGCTGGCGAAGCCGCGGTCAAGGCGGCCTTCCCCAACGCCACCATCATCCGTCCCTCGATCATCTTCGGCCCGGAAGACCAGTTCCTCAACCGCTTTGCCGAAATCATCAGCATGGCGCCCGTCATCCCGGTCGTCAGCGGCGCGACCAAATTTCAGCCCGTCTATGTCGCGGACGTCGCCCACGCCATCGCGAATGCCGCGCAGGCGCCCGATCTCCACGGCGGGAAGACCTATGAAGTCGCCGGCCCGCAGGTCATGTCCCTGAAGGACATCAACGGCTGGATCGCGAAGACCATCGGTCGTGACAGGCCGCTGGTGGACGTGCCCGGCCCCTTCGCCTCGCTGCTGGCCATGCTGCCAGGCGGCCCCATCACCCGCGACCAGCTCGCGATGCTTGGCCGCGACAATATCGCCGTGTCGGGGGCGCAAGGCCTCGCCGCGCTCGGCGTGTCGCCCACGCCGCTTGCTGCCGTCGCGGACCGCTGGCTGGTGCGCTACCGCCGCCACGGCCGCTTCGCCGGCCGCGCGAAGGCCTGATCGACTGCGTATCGACCCCCTGTGATCGCGCCGGACCCGCTCAAGGCGGGGTTGGCGCGATCCTCTGATGCGAACCCTTCCTGTCGAGGAAGCGAGAACGGGAGCACGCCTGCATGGACCATATCCTCACCGTCATCCTGCTCGGCATCGTGGAGGGGCTCACCGAATTCCTGCCCGTCTCCTCGACCGGCCACCTCATCCTTGCCAGCGAGCTGCTGGGCTATGACGCGTCCACCTGGGCGATGTTCAACGTCATTATCCAGCTGGGCGCGATCTTGGCCGTGGTGGTGCTCTACTGGCGCACCTTCTGGGCGGTGGGCATGGGCCTGTTGCGCCGCGAGCCGGTCAGCTGGCGCTTCCTGCGCAACCTCATCCTCGCCTTCATTCCCGCGGCGGTGATCGGTCTCGTGCTGCACGACTATATCGAAATCCTGCTTGGCGCGCCGCATGTCGTCGCCTGGGCGCTGATCGCGGGCGGCATCGCTATCCTCCTCATCGAGCGCGCGGTGAAGGAACAGCGCTTCCATGGCATTGCGGACATCCCGCTCGTCCGGGTGTTGGGGATCGGCTTCATCCAGTGCCTTGCGATGGTTCCCGGCGTCAGCCGGTCCGGCGCGACGATCATGGGCGCGCTGACGCTGGGTGTGGAACGGCGCACCGCCGCCGAGTTCAGCTTCTTTCTCGCCATTCCCACGATGCTGGGCGCGACGGCGCTGGAACTGCTCAAGAAAGGCGACCAGCTAACCAGCGCGACGGTCGGCTGGGGCGACATCGCACTCGGCTTCGTCGTCTCCTTCGTTGTGGCGATCGTCGTCATTCGCGCCTTCGTCGGGCTGGTGTCGCGCCACGGTTTCGCGCCCTTCGCCTGGTATCGAATCATCGCCGGTGCGGCCGCGCTGATCTGGCTGGCGGCGCGATAAGGCCGCATCGGACCTATATCGCGCAAGATTGTTGCCAAGAAAATCGAGTAAATTCAATTCTGCCCAATAAATAGGTAATATTTGCTGTCTTATATTGCAGAATCCGCGTGACTCCGTGGGTTTTTCTGCTATCCGCGCTCCTGTCATTCAATCAGGGACGCATTCATGGCCGACAATCCGATGCTGAAGTTCGTGGGCTTGGGCCAATCCTACCCGGAAAAGCGCGCCGCTGACGATCGTGCGGACGATTTCCTCGAAATCAGCCGCAGCTTCCTGGTCCAGAAGGCGGAGGAGCAGGCGTCGCGCTGCTCGCAATGCGGCGTCCCCTATTGCGCCACCCATTGCCCACTGCACAACCATATTCCCGACTGGCTGCGCCTGACGGCGGAGGGCCGGCTGCGCGAAGCCTATGAGCTGTCCAACCTCACCTCCACCATGCCGGAAATCTGCGGCCGCATCTGCCCGCAGGATCGCCTGTGCGAAGGCAATTGCGTCATCGAATTTTCCGGCCACGGCGCGGTCACCATCGGGTCGGTCGAAAAATTCATCACCGACACCGCCTGGAAGGAAGGCTGGGTCGAACCGCTGGTTCCCGGCGCGCCGACCGGCCAGTCCATCGGTGTGATCGGTGCCGGCCCCGCCGGCCTCACCACGGCGGAATATCTGCGCGCGGCAGGGCATGACGTGCATGTCTATGACCGGCACGACCGCGCGGGCGGCCTGCTGACCTACGGCATTCCCGGCTTCAAGCTGGAAAAGGACGTCGTCATGCGCCGCGTCCAGCGCCTCAAGGACGGCGGCATCGTCTTCCACGAAAACTTCGAGGTCGGCCGCGACGCCAGCCTGGAAGAACTGCGCCAGCGCCATGACGCCATCCTGATCGCCACCGGCGTCTACAAGCCCCGCGACATCAAGGCGCCCGGCGTCGGCGCGGCGGGCGTGGTTAAGGCGCTCGACTATCTCACCGCGTCCAACAAGGCCGGCTTCGGCGACGCCGTGCCGGAACATGAGGACGGCACCCTGCTCGCCACCGGCAAGAATGTCGTCGTCATCGGCGGCGGCGACACGGCGATGGACTGTGTGCGCACCGCGATCCGCCAGGGCGCGAAGTCGGTGAAGTGCCTCTACCGCCGCGACCGGGACAATATGCCGGGGTCGCAGCGCGAAGTCGCCAATGCGGAAGAGGAAGGCGTCGAGTTCGTGTGGCTGACCGCCCCCATCGCCTTTGAAGGCACAAGCCAAGTGACCGGCGTCAAGGTGACGAAGATGCGCCTCGGCCAGCCCGACGCGTCGGGCCGCCGCGCGCCCGAACCGGACCCCGGCAGCGAGCACACGCTGGAAGCCGATCTCGTCATCAAGGCGCTGGGCTATGATCCGGAGGATCTGCCCAGGCTGTTCGGCTCGGACGACCTTTCCGTCACCCGCTGGGGTACGCTGCGCGTCGATCACAAGACGATGATGACCAGCATGGACGGCGTGTTCGCCGCCGGCGACATCGTGCGTGGCGCGAGCCTTGTCGTCTGGGCCATCCGCGACGGCCGCGACGTCACCGAACATATGCATCGTTATTTGCGTGCGAAGGCGAAGGCCGCAGCCGGCGAAAGGGTCGCGGCATGAGGCACCTGCTCGCCATCCCGCTGCTGGCGCTGGCCGTCCCCGCTCTGGCGCAGGCTTCGGCGGCGCCTACATCCGTCGAAACTCTTGCGCCGGTCGATCCCGCCTTGCTCGCCAAGGCCCGACCCATCGCCGCCGTCATCATCCCCGATGGGGTCATGACCCGCATGATGGGCCCCATGATGCAGAAGATGATCGGTCCGATGCTTGACGGCATGACGAAGATGCCGGTGCGCGATCTCATGAAGGCCGGCGGCATGGACCCGGCGCAGGCCGATCGCCTCAGCCCCGCCACGATCGAGCAGGTCGTGACCATCGTCGATCCTGCCTATCGTGAGAGGATGCACATCATGATGGGGGGCATGATGCCTGCCCTTGGCCGGTTCATGAGCCGCTACGAACCCGACATGCGCGAAGGCATGGCCGAAGCCTTCGCCAGCCGATACACCGCCGCGGAGCTCGACCAGATCGGGGCGTTCATGCGGACGCCGGCCGGTGCGCGGTTCGGCGGGGGCTTCATGGAGCTTGCGACCGATCCCCATTATATCGGGAAGGTCACGTCGATGATGCCCGCATTGATGCAGGCCATGCCCGACATCATGAAGGAGTCGCAGGCGCAGCTCGCAAAGCTGCCCAAGCCCCGCTCCTACAAGGATCTTACCCCAGCCGAACGCCAGCGCCTCGAAACGCTGCTCGGCGCAGACGCCAAGAAGGTCGCACAATGATGGACCACATGGAATCCGAACGCCTCCGCCTCGCGCGCGAAGGCATGTACCGCCCCGAATTCGAAGGCGACGCCTGTGGCGTGGGCTTGGTCGCAGCGACCGATGGCCGCCCTTCGCGGCGCGTGGTCGCCTCCGCCATCGATGCGCTGAAGGCCGTGTGGCATCGCGGCGCGGTCGACGCGGACGGCAAGACCGGCGACGGCGCTGGCATCCATGTCGACCTGCCGGTGCGCTTCTTCGACGACGCGATCGCGGATTCGGGCCACAAGCCGCTGCCCAACCGGCTCGCCGTCGGCATGATCTTCCTGCCGCGCACGGACCTTTCGGCACAGGAAACCTGCCGCACCATCGTCGAGGCGGAGATCATCGACGCGGGCTACACCATCTATGGCTGGCGCCAGGTGCCGGTCGACGTGTCGGTCATCGGTGAAAAGGCGCAGCGCACGCGGCCCGAGATCGAGCAGATCATGATCGCCGGCCCCATGCCGGAGGAACGCGACGTCGCTGAGTTCGAGAAGGATCTCTACCTCATCCGCCGCCGGATCGAGAAGAAGGTGATCGCCGCGCAGATCCAGGATTTCTACGTCTGCTCGCTGTCCTGCCGCTCGATCATCTACAAGGGGCTGTTCCTCGCCGAATCGCTGTCGGTCTTCTACCCCGACCTTCAGGACGAACGGTTCGAAAGCCGCGTCGCGATCTTCCACCAGCGCTATTCCACCAACACCTTCCCGCAATGGTGGCTGGCCCAGCCGTTCCGCACGCTGGCGCATAATGGCGAGATCAACACGATCCGCGGCAACAAGAACTGGATGAAGAGCCACGAGATCAAGATGGCCTCCCTGGCGTTCGGCGAACAGTCGGAGGACATCAAGCCCGTGATCCCCGCCGGCGCATCCGACACCGCCGCCCTCGACGCGGTGTTCGAGGCGATCTGCCGCTCGGGCCGCGACGCGCCCACGGCCAAGCTCATGCTCGTCCCCGAAGCCTGGCAGTCGGACAGCGCCGACCTGCCAAAGCCCCATGCGGACATGTATGAATATCTCGCCTCCGTGATGGAACCGTGGGACGGCCCGGCCGCGCTCGCCATGACGGACGGCCGCTGGGTCGTCGCCGGCGTGGACCGCAACGCATTGCGGCCGCTGCGCTATACGCTGACCGGCGACAATCTGCTGATCGTCGGCTCCGAAACCGGCATGGTCGTGGTGCCCGAAACCACCATCGTCAAGAAGGGCCGCATGGGCCCCGGCCAGATGATCGCCGTCGATCTCAACGAAGGCGAGATCTATGATGATCGCGCGATCAAGGACCGGATCGCCGCCGAGCGCCCCTATGGCGACCTCATCAAGGACTTCCTGACCGTCAACGACCTGGCGGAAGCGCCCAGCGCGCTGCCGGTCTGGGACAAGACGGAACTCACCCGCCGCCAGGTCGCCGCCAACCTGACGCTGGAGGATATGGAGCTGATCCTCAGCCCCATGGTCGAGGATGCGAAGGAAGCGGTCGGCTCCATGGGCGACGATACGCCGCTCGCCGTCATTTCCGACAAGCCGCGCACGATCAGCCATTTCTTCCGGCAGAATTTCAGCCAGGTCACGAACCCGCCAATCGATCCGCTGCGCGAACGCTATGTCATGAGCCTCAAGACGCGCTTTTCCAACCTCCACAACATTCTGGAGGAAGGGGCGCAGAACAGCCATGTGCTGGTGCTCGATTCGCCCGTCGTCACCAGCGCCGAATGGGCGCGGCTAAAGGCCTATTTCGGCCCGGCCGTGGCGGAAATCGACTGCACCTTCCCGTCGAGCGGCGGGCAGGAGCAATTGCGCGCCGCGATCCGCCGCATCCGCGAGGAGGCGGAGCAGGCCGTGCGCGAAGGCCGCACCGAAATCTTCCTGACGGACGAGGGCGTCAGCGCCGACCGCGTCGCGATCCAGGGCGTCCTCGCCGCCGCCGCCGTACACACCCATCTGGTGCGCAAGGGGCTGCGCTCCTACGCATCGATCAACGTCCGTTGCTCCGAAGCGATCGACACCCATTATTTCGCGGTGTTGATCGGCGTGGGCGCGACCACGGTGAACGCCTATCTGGCCGAAGCCAGTATCGCGGACCGGCACGCGCGCGGCCTGTTCGGCGACCTCAGCTTCGACCAGTGCGTCGAACGCTATCGCACCGCGATCAACGAAGGCCTGCTGAAGATCATGTCCAAGATGGGCATCGCGGTCATCAGCTCCTATCGCGGCGGCTATAATTTCGAGGCGGTGGGCCTGTCCCGCGCGCTGGTGAACGATCTCTTCCCCGGCATGCCGGCCAAGATTTCGGGCGAAGGCTATGCCTCGCTCCATTACAGCGCGATGCTGCGCCACGAAAAGGCGTTCGAGGCCGCGGTCGTCCGCCTGCCGGTCGGCGGCTTCTATCGCCAGCGCAACGGGGGCGAAAGCCACGCCTATTCGGCGCAGCTCATGCACCTGCTCCAGACCGCCGTGGCGACCGACAGCTATTCGACCTATCTGCAATTCTCGCGCGGCGTGCGCGACCTGCCGCCGGTCTATCTGCGCGATCTGATGGAGTTCAACTTCGCCCGCGAAGCCGTCCCCATTGACGAGGTCGAGGCGACCACCGAAATCCGCAAGCGCTTCGTGACGCCGGGCATGAGCCTGGGCGCACTCTCGCCCGAAGCGCACGAGACGCTCGCCATCGCGATGAACCGCATCGGCGCCAAGGCCGTGTCCGGCGAAGGCGGCGAGGATGCGAACCGCTTCAAGCCCTATGAGAATGGCGACAACGCCAATTCGGTCATCAAGCAGATCGCGTCCGGCCGGTTCGGCGTCCATGCGGAATATCTGGGCTCCGCCGAGGAGATCGAGATCAAGGTTGCGCAGGGCGCCAAGCCCGGCGAGGGCGGCCAGCTACCCGGCTTCAAGGTGACGGAGTTCATCGCGAAGCTGCGCCATTCGACGCCCGGCGTGACGCTCATCTCGCCGCCGCCGCACCACGACATCTATTCGATCGAGGATCTCGCGCAGCTCATCTACGACTGCAAGCAGATCAACCCGCGCGCGAAGGTGTGCGTGAAGCTAGTGAGCCAGGCCGGCATCGGCACCGTGGCCGCGGGCGTGGCGAAGGCCCATGCCGACGTCATCCTGGTCGCCGGCCATGTCGGCGGCACCGGCGCATCGCCTCAGACCAGCATCAAATATGCCGGCACCCCCTGGGAAATGGGCCTATCCGAAACCAATCAGGTGCTGACCCTCAATGGCCTGCGCCATCGTGTGAAGCTGCGCACCGATGGCGGCCTCAAGACCGGCCGCGACATCGTCATCGCCGCGATCCTGGGCGCGGAGGAATATGGCATCGGGACGCTGAGCCTCGTCGCCATGGGCTGCATCATGGTGCGCCAGTGCCACAGCAACACCTGTCCGGTGGGCGTGTGCGTGCAGGACGAAAAGCTGCGTCAGAAATTCACCGGCACGCCGGAGAAGGTCATCAACCTCATGACCTTCATCGCGGAGGAAGTGCGCGAAATCCTTGCCCGGCTGGGCTTCCGCAGCCTGGACGAGGTGATCGGCCGCACCGAACTCTTGAAGCAGGTCAATCGCGGCGCGGAGCATCTGGACGATCTCGACCTCAACCCTATCCTCGCCAAGGTGGACGCGCCGGACGACCAGCGCCGCTTCAGCCTGGACGGACGCAACCCGGTTCCCGACAGTCTGGACGCGCAAATGATGAAGGACGCGCGCGCCGTATTCGAACGCGGCGAAAAGATGCAGCTCACCTATACGGTGCGCAACACGCACCGCGCGGTGGGCACCCGCCTGTCGGCCGCCGTCACCGAACGGTTCGGCATGTCGACGCTGGCGGACGGGCACCTGACCGTCCGGCTGCGCGGAAGCGCGGGCCAGTCGCTGGGCGCGTTCCTGTGCAAGGGCATCACCCTGGAAGTGTTCGGCGACGCCAACGACTATGTAGGCAAGGGACTTTCGGGCGGCATCATCAAGGTGCGCACCACCGTCTCCTCGCCGCTGTCGTCGAAGGACAACACCATCATCGGCAACACCGTCCTCTACGGCGCGACCAGCGGCAAGCTGTTCGCCGCAGGGCAGGCGGGCGAGCGCTTCGCCGTCCGCAATTCGGGCGCGCAGGTCGTGGTCGAAGGCTGCGGCGCGAACGGCTGCGAATATATGACCGGCGGCACGGCGGTCATCCTGGGCAAGGTCGGCGCGAATTTCGGCGCTGGCATGACCGGCGGCATGGCCTTCATCCTCGACGAGGACGGCAGCTTCGCCGCGCAGGCCAACCCCGAAAGCATCGTCTGGCAGCGGCTCGACAGCGCCCATTGGGAAGCGCAGGTGAAGGCGCTGATCGCCGAACATGCCGTGGCGACCGACAGCCGCTGGTCGAACACCATCCTCGACGATTGGGATCGCTGGCGCCGCTACATCTGGCAGGTTTGCCCGAAGGAGATGGTGAACCGCCTGGCTCATCCCCTGAGCGACGCGTCGGCCGTAACCGTCGCCGCCGAATGATGGCTATTGCAGCGCCGCTGTCCTGACGAGGGGCGGCGCTTCAGCTTCTGTCGCAACAGGGGCAGCCTGCCCGCCCATTTCGCCACGGGCGAAGCGGGCGACATTGTCCGGCAGTGGATCGACCTGCGCCGTCGACGGCTCGTCCGCAAGCGTCGGCGAAGGATCGTCGGCCGGCAGCTGCGCATAATAATCGCGCACGACGCGGTCTCCACTGTCACTGGCGGACAGACCGCTGTCCCAGCCGGCGTTTTCGGCGCGCCAGCGACGCTCCTCCAGGCTCGGCCCACAGCCGGTGCACTTGACCTCGACCGGACCCGCCATCGCCACAGTCGCTTCCGGCTGGGTTGTGCCGGCCGCGTAGGAAGCATCCTCCACCGGCTCGTCGACCACCGATCGCGGCTGGCTGGTCGCATAGGAACCCAGGCTCACGCCCATGACCATCGCGGCCGCCAAAGTCGCGCCCGCCGGCATCCAGTTTATCAGCGGCATAACCCTGTCTCCCGCGCCTCACGGCCCTCTCCTGCCGCGCGGCGTCATCGTCTCCGATCGATCATAACGCAAAGTGCGATCGGTTGTTGCATGACCCAAAAGCCTTTGCTAAGGGCCGCCTCCTACCAAGGCACCGGCCCCGCCGGTTTCCCTGTTGATGTGCGGTCGTGGCGGAATTGGTAGACGCGCAACGTTGAGGTCGTTGTGGCCGAAAGGCCGTGGAAGTTCGAGTCTTCTCGACCGCACCATCACCCCTGACAGCAGCATTATCCGCTAAAGCCGGGCAGGCCGCTCCAGCGTACCTTTGGCGTCACACAGCAAA
>JACESO010000081.1 GCA_013911745.1 Sphingobium sp.
GACGCCCAGCTTCTCCATATAGTCGATGAGGCGGCGGACGCGGCCGGGCGAGCTGGTCCCATAGGCGCGGGCGAGCGCCGCGTCGTCGGGGCAGGGCCGGCCGTCGAGCGCGGCGCGGGCGATGAGGAGGAAGGGGGCGAGCATATCCTCCGGCACGGGGGCGGCCGCGGAAATCGCGTCCTGCCAGCGGGGATCGTCGGCGTCGGCCATGCCCGCCTGCGCCATGGCGAAGCGCTTGCGAAAGGCGGGCAAGTCGAGCGGCGATTGTCTGAGGCCGCGCATCCGGCAGCGGACGCCGAAATCCTGATAGAGGCTGGCGACCGACGGCGCAGCGTCGCCCAGATCGGCGACGATCTCCTCCAGAACGGCGATCACGATGGGTTCGTTCTGCCCGAAGTCGAGTTCCGGCGCGGCGGGTTTCGCCTGCGGCGCGTCGGCCAGCTGGCGCATGATGTCCTCGGCAGGGCGCGGCGGCGGATCGGCGCGGGGCGGGGGAGGAGGCGCGTCCTCCTCTTGCCTTGCGAAGAGCAGTTCCTGAAAATCCTCGCCGCTGGTGACGGGCGGCGGCATCAGCTTGTGCGATCCGCCGCGCGTGCCGGTTTTCACCGCGCCGATCTTCACATTGACCGGCCGGCGGGCGATGGCGGGACCAAGGCCCAAGAAGCGGCCGCGTTCGAGATCGCGGATCTGTTCGGCCTGCCGCCGCTCCATGCCGAGCAGGTCGGCCGCGCGCGCCATGTCGATGTCGAGGAAGGTGCGGCCCATGAGGAAGTTTGAGGCTTCGGCCGCGACATTCTTGGCCAGCTTGGCGAGCCGCTGGGTGGCGATGACCCCGGCAAGGCCGCGCTTGCGGCCCCGACACATGAGGTTGGTCATGGCGGCGAGGGAGAGCCGGCGCGCCTCGTCCGACACTTCGCCGGCGGCCACGGGCGCGAACATCTGCGCTTCGTCCACCACGACGAGCGCGGGATACCAATGATCGCGCGGCGCGTCGAAAAGGGTCGATAGGAAGGTCGCGGCGCATTTCATCTGCGCTTCGAGTTCCAGCGCGTCGAGGCTGAGCACCACCGAAGCGCGATGTTCGCGGATTCGGCTCGCCATGCGGATGATGTCGCGCTCATTATGGTCGCCCGCGTCGATGACGACATGGCCATATTCGTCCGCCAGCGTGACGAAATCGCCCTCCGGATCGATCACCACCTGCTGCACCATGGCGGCGCTTTCCTCCAGCAGGCGGCGCAGCAGGTGCGACTTGCCCGATCCCGAATTGCCCTGAACGAGCAGGCGGGTGGCGAGCAATTCCTCCACGTCTACAGTCACGTCCTTGCCGTGGCTGTCGGTTCCTATGCTGATGCTGGCGGTCACGAGGTGGCTTTTGGCGCGGCAGGGCGCGGAGCGCAAGGGCGGGGGGGCCATCGACAGGCGACAGTTGGGTCACGGGGCCGAAGTTCACACCGTCGTGGCAATGGGCCGACGCGAATCCGCCGAAAAACGGGCGAGACGCGCTTGCGGCGCGCCAGATGCGCGTCCCCAGGGTCATGCCGAGGGCGCGGTCAAGCCATGAGGACGCGACAGCAGGGTCACGGTTGCGCGCCACCAGGGTCACGGCCCACAGCCAAGGAAAGTGCGCACGATCGACATGCATTCAGCTAGATCAGAGGCCCGGCGGTTAGGAAAGGGCCGGTGCCCGGAGAGCCTTTCACTTGACCGTCCTGTTGCTGCGGTGCAGCATTGGCACCATGGCGACTCTGGCATCCAATCCGTCCGCTCCGGCGATCACGCAAAACCCCGACATCCGCTATCTCGGGCGGCTGCTGGGCGACGTCATCCGGGCCTATGGCGGGGAGAAGCTGTACAAGCAGACCGAATATATCCGATCGGCCTCAGTCGACCGGGCGCGCGGGGTGCAGGGCGCGGACCTGACGGATACGGGGCTGGAGGCGCTGAGCCTGGACGATACGCTGGCCTTCACGCGCGGATTCATGCTGTTTTCGATGCTCGCCAACCTGGCCGAGGACCGGCAGGGCGTGGCGGCCGAGCCGGGCGCGGATGTGGCGTCCGCGATCGAACGTCTGGAAGCGGAGGGCGTCGGGCGCGGGGCGGTGCTGGACCTGCTGTCCAACGCGCTGATCGTGCCGGTGATGACCGCCCACCCGACCGAGGTGCGGCGCAAGAGCATGATCGACCACAAGAACCGCATCGCCGAGCTGATGCTGCTCAAGGATGCGGGTCGGGCCGAGACGGACGAAGGCGAGCAACTGGACGAGGCGATCTTCCGCCAGATCGCCCTGCTGTGGCAGACGCGCCCGTTGCGGCGGGAAAAGCTGTTCGTCGCGGACGAGATCGAGAATGTGCTCGCCTATTTCCGCGACATCTTCCTGCCGGTGCTGCCGGCGCTCTACGCGCGGTGGGAGCGGGTGCTGGGCGCCCGGCCGCAAAGCTTCCTGCGCGTGGGCAACTGGATCGGCGGCGACCGGGACGGCAATCCCTTCGTCCAGGCCGAGCAGCTGGAACTGGCGCTGAAGAAGGGATGCGGCGCGGCCATCGCCTATTATCTCGATGCGCTGCACGCGCTGGGGGCGGAACTGTCGCTGTCCACCGAACTGGCCCATGTGCCGCAGGCGGTGCTGGACCTGGCCGAGGCGAGCGGCGACGTGTCGCCCAGCCGAAGAGACGAGCCCTATCGGCGGGCGATCAGCGGCATCTATGCGCGGCTGGCGGCGACCTGCACTGCGCTGACGGCCACGCAGCCGGCGCGGCCGGCGAGCCTCAAGGGCGAGGCCTATGGCAGCCCGCAGGAGCTGCGCCGCGACCTCGTCACGGTGGCGCAGGGGCTGGCGAGCGAGGGCGACGGCGCGCTGGCGACCGGCGGAGCGCTGGGGCGGCTCATTCGCGCGGTCGAGACGTTCGGCTTTCACCTCGCCACGCTGGACATGCGGCAGAACAGCGCGGTGCATGAGCGGGTGGTGGCCGAGCTGCTGAAACAGGCGGGGGTGGAAAGCGACTATCTGGCGCTCGATGAATATGCGCGCATCGCGCTGCTGCGGCGCGAGCTGGCGAACAACCGGCCGCTGGGCGCGCCCTTCTCCGACTATAGCGATGAGACGGCGTCGGAACTGGCGATCGTCCATGCGGCGGCGCAGGCGCATCGCACTTACGGCCCAGCCTGCATCACGCACTACATCATCTCCAAGGCGGAAAGCGTGTCCGACCTGCTGGAGGTCAACATCCTGTTGAAGGAAGCGGGGCTGTGGCGCGCGGGAGTGGATGGCGCGCCGCCGCAGGCCGCCGTCATGGCGATCCCGCTGTTCGAGACGATCGCCGACCTGGAGGCCGCGCCCGGCATCATGACCGCCTATTTCGGCCTGCCCGAGATTGCCGGGGTGGTGAAGGTCCGCGGCCATCAGGAAGTGATGATCGGCTATTCCGACAGCAACAAGGATGGCGGTTACATCACGTCGACCTGGAGCCTCTACAGGGCGAGTCAGGCGCTGGAGCCGGTGTTCGCCGAGGCGGGAGCGGCGATGCAGCTGTTCCACGGGCGCGGCGGCGCGGTGGGCCGGGGCGGCGGATCGGCGTTCAAGGCGATCCAGGCGCAGCCCAGGGGCAGCGTGCAGGGGCGCATCCGCATCACCGAACAGGGGGAGGTGATCGCCGCCAAGTTCGGCACGCGCGACGTCGCCATGACCAATTTGGAGGCGATGACCAGCGCCACTTTGCTCGCCAGCCTGGAGCCGGACCCGATATCGGCGCGCGACGCCGAGCGCTTTGGCGGGGCGATGGATGCGCTGTCGAAAAGCGCCTTTGCCGCCTATCGCGACCTCGTCTACGGGACCGAGGGGTTCAAGGAATTCTTCCGCCAGCTGACCCCCATACAGGAGATTGCGGGCCTGAAGATCGGGTCGCGGCCGGCGAGCCGGACCAAGAGCAATGCGATCGAGGATCTGCGCGCCATTCCATGGGTGTTCAGCTGGGCGCAGGCGCGGGTGATGCTGCCGGGCTGGTATGGCGTGGGCCATGCGCTGACCGCGTTCGAGGACAAGGCGCTGCTGGCCGACATGGCGCAGCATTGGGCGTTCCTGAAATCCGCGCTCGCCAACCTGGAGATGGTGCTGGCGAAATCGGATCTGGGCATCGCCGCGCGCTACCTGCCGCTGGTGGAGGATCAGGCGAAGGCGGACGAGATTTTCGGGCGTATCCGCGACGGATGGGCGCGCACGCATGACGGGCTGCTGGCGGCGACGGGCCAGTCGCGGCTGTTGGAGAAGAGCCCGGCGCTGGACTCGTCGATCCGGCTGCGGCTGCCCTATATCGAGCCGCTGAACCTGTTGCAGGTGGAGCTGCTCAAGCGCCATCGCGCGGGCGAGGAGGATGCGCGGATCAAGGAAGGCATCGAGCTGTCGATCAACGCGATCGCGACGGCGCTGCGGAATAGTGGGTAGGTTTAATGCCATCATTCTCGTCACCCCGGACTTGATCCGGGGTCCCGCTACTCTTCTCAAGTAAAGCGGGACCCCGGCTCTACGGCCGGGGTGACGAAGGTTGGTTTAGACGAGGCCGAGGCGCGCCAGTTCGCCCAGCATCGCAGGCGGCATGGCGTCGAGATCGTCGGATTCCCCGGTGCCAAGGTCGGGCGGCGCGTCGGCGTCCTCCAGATAGCGCCAGCCCTGATGCGCGCGCTTGGGGGTGGAGCGCACCGCGATAAGGCGCGGCTCCAGCCGGATCCAGTGGCGGCCGGTGCCGGTTTCCTCGAAGCCGATGATCGGGCTGCGGCCGACGATGCGGTGCTGGTGGATCCAGAAGAGCGAGCCGCCCGCCATGTCCGCGACGCGCTTGGGCAGGTAACGGGTCGACGTGCGTGCCTCCCCCGGCTGGCTTTCGAGCCAGGCGCGCAGCGTAGCGGGGCTTTCCGCGCCGAAGGCGATCTTGGTCATGTGCAGCGGCATGGCAGACTAGATGGGAGGGCGGCCGCAGGCGTCAATATGTCAGGTGAGGAAGATGGTGGCTAGGCCGAGAAAGGTGAGAAAGCCCATCGAGTCGGTCATCATCGTGACGAACACCGCCGACGCGACCGCCGGATCGACATTGTTGCGGTCGAGCGTCACCGGGATCAGCACGCCGGCCAGCCCCGCTACCAGATTGTTGATGAGGATGGCGGTGGCGAACACCAGCGACAGCCCCAGCTGGCCGTAAATGAGATAGGAGCCGATCCCGATCAGCGTCCCGAGCGCGGCGCCGTTCGTCGCCGCGATGCGGAATTCTCGTCCGATCATCCGCCAAGTGTTCGACCCGGTCACCTGATTGGTGGCGATGGCGCGCACCATGACGGCGAGCGTCTGCGTTCCTGCATTGCCGCCCATGCCCGACACGATCCCCATCAGCGCGGCAAGCAGCGCCAGATGCTCGATCGTCCGTTCGAAGAGGCCGACGACGGACGCCGCGATCATCGCCGTGCCGAGATTGACCACCAGCCATACAAGACGGGTCCGCACGGTCAGCAGCACCGGCTGGTTGATGTCGCCTTCGCCCGCGCCCGACAGGCGAAGGATGTCCTCGCCCGCTTCCTCGGAGATGATGTGGACGACGTCGTCCACCGTGATCATGCCGACGAGCCGGCCGGCGCGATCGACCACGGCGGCGGAGATCAGCGCATATTTCTGAAAGCGGAGCGCCACCTCCTCCTGATCCATATCGACCGGGATCAGCGTCTGCTCCCGCTTCATGAGGTCGGCCATGGCGACGCCGCGCGGGCAGGTCAGTATCCAGCTGAGCTGGGAATAGCCGACCGGCCGGTGCGCCGCATCGACGATGTAGATTTCCCAGAAGTCGCGGGTCAGGTCGTCATTGTCGCGCAGATAGTCGATCACCTGGCCGACCGTCATATGCTCGGGCACGGCGACCAGGTCGCGCTGCATCAGGCGGCCGGCGGATTCCTCCGGATAGGCGAGCGCGCTTTCGATGGCGGCCCGGTCTTCCGGCTCCATCGCATCGAGGACGGCCTGCTGGTCTGCCTCCTCCATATCCTCGATGATGGCGACGGCGTCGTCGGTGTCGAGTTCGGCGGCGAATTCGGCCAGCTGTTCGGGCGCGAGCGCGCCGATCAGGTCGTCGCGGACATAGTCGTTGAGTTCGGAGATCACCTCCGCGCCGACGAGGTCGCCCAGCGCCGCCGCGACGTCCGCCCGGCGTTCGGACGGGATCAGTTCCAGCAGGTCGGCGATGTCGGCGGGGTGGAGCGGCGAAACGAGGTCGCGCGCCTTTTCGCTGTCGCCTTCCTCCACCGCGGCGAGCACGGCGGTCAGAAATTCGGGCTTCAGCCGATCGTCCTCATCGTGGCTGGCCTCGGCCGCCTCGATCATAATGTCGTCAGTGTCGTCCCCATGGCCGAAGGGGTCGACGACGTCGCCGCGCTCGCTCATCGCGCCCCCTACTGTCCGGTTCCTGTAACATTCCGCCGCTTTCGCCCAAGCCCATCGGAAAAGCAATGGGCAGTCAGCGCTTCCATCCCCGTCTTAAGCCTTTATATGGGCACGACCCACCCCTTCCCCGGCACAGAGAGGATTTTTCATGGCCGACGACACGCTTACCCTTACCCTCGACAGCGGCGGCGACGTCGTCATCAAGCTGCGCCCCGACCTGGCGCCCGGCCATGTCGCGCGCATCGTGGAAAATGCCAAGGAAGGCTTTTACGACGGCGTCGTGTTCCACCGCGTGATCCCCGGCTTCATGGCGCAGGGCGGCGATCCGACCGGCACCGGCATGGGTGGCCACCCGGACAAGCCGGACCTGAAGGCCGAATTCAGCCGCGAACCGCATGTGCGCGGCGTCTGCTCCATGGCGCGCGCCAGCAACCCCAACAGCGCCAACAGCCAGTTCTTCATCTGCTTCGACGATGCGACGTTCCTCGACGGGCAATATACCGTCTGGGGCGAGGTGACATCGGGCATGGAGCATGTCGACGCGCTGCCCAAGGGCGAGCCGCCGCGCACGCCGGGCAAGATCGTCAAGGCGACCGTCGCCTGACGAATTTCTCCTCCGTCGCCCCGGGTTCGCCCCGGGGTGACGACAGGGGTGAAACCCTAGGGCTTCTTCTTGCCCGCCATGCCGTCCGTCATGGAAATGGCGCGCGCCGGTTCCGCTCCATTGTCGGCGGCGGGCGTTTCGGGCGGCGTGTAGGGGCCGATGCTTTCAATATGCCAGCGGCGCTGTTCGGCGGTCGCGCCCGGCACGTCGTTGACGCGGCGGAGCGTCACCTGGCGCAGGGTTGAAAAGGGTTTGCCGTTGGCGGCGATCCGGCCATAGACCTGCACCGGCACCGTCACATAGACCGAACCCGCAGCGCCCTCGGGATCGGCCGGCGCGCCGACATTGGCGTGGATTTCGCTGAAACCGCGGAAGCGCGCCTCGAAATGGGCGTCATCCTGCGCCCCGATCGCGCCCGATTGATTCCACATGTCCTGCGCGTCGATGAAGCGCCGTTCCTCTAGCAGGCCGTAATAGCCCTGCACGACCTGCGCCGCGCCCTGCGCGCTTTCCGGGTCGATCGAACCTTCCGCGATGGGTTCGGGGTCGATCGGCAGGCCGCCGGGCGTGCCGGGCGCTGGCGGGTTCAGCGGTTCCATCAGCGCCATCGCTTCGGCCCGGACGTTGTTTTCGACCTGGGTCTGGTTGGCGCCGTTGGCAAGATTGTCGATCGCGCTCTCCTCCCGCCCGTCGCAGGCGGCGACGAACAGGAGGGGCAGCATCAAGGCGGTCCTGGCCGACCACCGCATCAGTTGGGCTGGACCCTGGGCGCTGCGTCACGGCCGATGCCGCCGCGTGTGGGCCGGTCGGCGCCGAAACGCCGCGTCGGGCGGGAGCCCCAGTCGCGCTGCGGCCTGGGCTGGCCGATCTGCGGGCGCGGCTGCTGCGGCGTGGTCAAGCCCGGCTGCATGTCGGGACGCGGGGCGCCATTGCCCTGCCAGCGCCCGGTGCCGGGCGTGCCGTTCGGGCCACGGGGCGGGCGACCCTGCCAGTTGCCATCCGGGCCGCGCGGCGGGCGGCCCTGCCAGTTGCCATCGGGACCGCGCGGCGGGCGGCCCTGCCAGTTGCCATCCGGGCCGCGCGGCGGGCGGCCCTGCCAGTTGCCATCCGGGCCGCGCGGTGGGCGGCCCTGCCAATTGCCATCGGGGCCACGAGGGGGCCGCCCCTGCCAGTTGCCGGGCCGGCCGCCGCGACGGCTTTCCCAATAGCGGCGCTGCGCGGCGGACCAGCGCTGGCGACGACCGCCCCGGTCGTAGACATAATAGCCGTTGCCCGGATAATAGAAGCCGTCATACCAGCCATAGCCGCCGGGATAATAGCCGCCGTCCCAATAGGGATCATAATAGCCGCCGCCATAATAGCCGCTGCCGACGCTCACGCCGCCATAGCCATAGCCGTCATCGTAGCAGCCGCCCAGCGCCAGCGCCCCGGCAAGGCCGATCATGCCCAGTAACCGATGTCGGATGCCCGTCATCGCCTGTCTCCTTAGATATGTTATGGAGCGTCTAACGCGTGCCGGTTGAATTGGTTGTGAATGGATTGTCCAACCAATAGCCATCGCCAAGGGGGGCGCTTTGGATGCGCGGAGGCCGGTCAGCGCCTGCCGATGCCCCGTTCGATCAGCGTGTTGGCGATGCGGGCGATCTCTTCGGCGGGGCGGCTGTCGTCCCATACGCCATAACGCAGGCCCAGAAACACGTTCATCCCCATAATCGCCCAGGCATGGACCTCCTCCACATCGGGGGCGATCTCGCCGCGCTCGGCCGCCTTCGAAAGGCGCACGGTCATGCGCGCGGCGGTGTTTTCATAATGGGCGCGATAGGCGGCCTGATCCACGAACTCGGCCTCGTCGATGATTCGGTAGATTTCCTTGTGCGCGCGGGCGAACTCCAGGAAGCTCAGCAGGCCGATCCGTTCCGCCTCCACCCCGTCGCGCGCGGCGGCGATGCGGGGCGAGACATAGTCGCGCACCTGGCCTGACATATCGTTGACGAGCGCGCGGAAGATGTCATCCTTGCTGGCGAAATAAGTGTAGAAGCTGCCCAGCGCGCAGCCTGCCCGGCGGGTGATGCCGCTGATCGACCCTTCGTGAAAGCCCTTCTCGCCAAATTCCTGCGCGGCCGCCGACAGCAACGCGCGGCGGGTTCGTTCGCCCCGCGCGGTGCGGGGGGTCTTGTCGTCCTTGTCGGGCGGCGCGTCGGCCATCTCCACTCCCTGATGCTGTGTTCTTCTTGCAGCGTTCCTGCGCCGTCGTCACGCGCTCTCTTATTTCAAGTTGAAACCCGGTTCAACTTTCATTATCGAATAGGGCAACCGAGGCGATCCGGCAGACCGGACGCGGGATTTTTCAGGAGAGGACCGATCCGATGAAGGCTCGTCACACCATTCGCACCCTCGCTCTTGCCTCCGCCGCCTGGGGCGGCATGATGGCCGCGCCTGCCTTCGCGCAGGACAGCACGCCGCAGGCGGCCGCCGATGACGACGGCGGAACGATCGTCGTCACGGCTCGCCGGCGTGAGGAGACTCTGGTGAGCGTGCCGATCGCCGTCAGCGCCTTTTCGGGCGAGGCGCTGGAGCGAGGCGGCGCGGTCGACATCACCGACCTGGCGAACGTCACGCCCAACACCACGCTGGAGGCGTCGCGCGGGACCAACTCCACGCTCACCGCCTTCATTCGCGGCGTGGGGCAGCAGGATCCGGTGTCGGGCTTCGAACAGGGCGTCGGCATCTATCTGGACGATGTCTATCTCAACCGGCCGCAGGGCGCGCTGCTCGACATTTATGATGTGGAGCGGATCGAGGTGCTGCGCGGGCCGCAGGGCACGCTCTATGGCCGCAACACGATCGGCGGCGCGGTCAAATATGTGACGAAGATGCTGCCGCAGGATTTTTCGCTGAAGCTGAAGGGCACCTATGGCAGCTACGACCAGGCGGACGGGATCGTCAGCGCGTCCGCCCCGATCGGCGACCTGATCCGGGTCGGCGGCGCGCTGGCCCGCCTGTCGCGCGGCGGGTTCGGCAAGAACCTCACCACCGGCGAGGACAATTACAACAAGGATATCTGGGCCGGGCGCGCGACCTTCGAGATGGGCGGCTATGGCGAGCCGGTGCTGATGCGCATCACCGGCGATTATACCAAGGACAAGAGCAACGCGCGCGGCGGCCATCGCCTGATCCCGGGACAGGCTTCGGGCGCGCCGGTGCTGAGCGATGTGTTCGACACGCGCGGCGGGCTGCGCGACCCGCGGCAGGAGGTGAAGTCCTACGGCCTGTCGATGAACATCACGGCGGAATTGAACGACACCTTCACCCTCAAGTCGATCAGCGCCTGGCGCAAGGACGACAGCGCGTCGCCGATCGATTTCGACGCCCTGCCTGCGGTCGATGTCGACGTGCCGGCCTTCTACCGCAACGAGCAGCTGAGCCAGGAAGTGCAGGTGCAGGTGGATGCCGGGCCATTGAAGGGCATGATCGGCTTCTATTATCTGGACGCGAGCGCCGACACGCAGTTCGACACGCGCATCTTCACGACGCTCAATGGCCTCACCGCCTTCACCCAGGCGAATGTGGACACGGAAACCTACGCGATCTTCGGCGATTTCACCTATGATTTCAGTCCGCAGCTCAGCCTGTCGGCGGGCGGCCGCTATACCTGGGACGAACGGACAGCGGATATCCTACGCCAGAATTACCTGGGCGGCGGGTCGCCGGTGTTCGGCGGTGCGGGCCTGCCCTTCGGCGCGCCCAGCACCGATTTCCGGGGCAGCGCCAAGTACAGGAAATTCACGCCGCGTGTGTCCGTCAGCTACAAGCCGACGCCTGACCATAATCTCTACGCGAGCTATTCCAAGGGCTTCAAGGGCGGCGGCTTCGATCCGCGCGGGGTGGGCACCAACGCGCCGGACCTGAACGGCGACGGCGTGCGGCAGGATAGCGAGGTCGCGTCCTTCCTGGCCTTCCGCCCCGAAGAGGTGGACAGCTACGAGGTCGGCTACAAAGGCAATCTGATGGACGGGGCGCTCTATGTGGCGCTGGCGGGATTCTATGCCGATTACAAGGATGTGCAGATTCCGGGGTCCGTCGCCTGCACCGTGATCGGCGGCACGCCGCCGCGCCCGATCCCGTCCTTCTGCGGCGTCGTGTCCAACGCAGGCAAGGCGCGGTTCAAGGGGCTGGAGTTCGAGAGCAACGCGCGCCTTGGCCGCGACATGATGACGCCGGGCGACCGGCTCAGCCTCCAGACCGCGATCGGCTATATCGATGCCGAGTATCGCGAATATATCGCCAACATCGCCAGCGTGCCGACCGATGTGGCCGCGTTCCGCAAGGTGCAGAATACGCCCAAATGGACGGCGAGCGGCACGCTCTCCTACTCGACGCCGGTGGGCGAGGGCAGCCTCTACGCCGGGACGACCGTATCGTGGCGGTCGAAGACCTACCAGTTCGAGATCCCCAACCCCTATATCGACCAGAAGGGCTATGCGCTGTGGGATGCCAGCATCGTCTATACCGCGCCCAATGACCGCTGGTCGCTGGGCGTCCATGGCAAGAACATCCTGGACAAGGAATATAAGACGTCGGGCTATACCTTCGTCGCGGCCAACCCGGTGACGGGCGCGATCATCAACAATGCCGCCGGATTCCCGACGCCTTCGCTTGGGCGCGAGGGGACGCTGACGGCGTTCTACGGCAACCCCCGGCAGGTGTTCGTGACGGGGACGCTCAAATTCTGATGCGCTGCTCCCGCCCCGGCATTGGCCCAGGGCGGGCGGGCATGTACGAGGCCGCATGACCGACAGGACCGCTTCCCCCCGCTACCGCGCCATCGTGCTCGCGATGCTGTTGCTCGTCTATACGTTCAACTTTCTCGACCGGCAGATCCTGGGCATCCTGGCCGGGCCGATCAAGGCGGAACTGGGGCTGAGCGATACGCAGCTCGGCGCGCTGGGCGGGATCGCCTTTGCGCTTCTCTATTCGACGCTGGCGATCCCGTTGGCGCTGCTCGCGGACCGGACCAGCCGGACATGGGTGATCACCGTCAGCCTCGCCGTGTGGAGCGGCTTCACCGCCCTGTGCGGGATGGCGGGCAGCTTCGTGCAACTGTTCCTGTGCCGCATCGGCGTGGGCGTGGGCGAGGCAGGCGGCGTCGCGCCTTCCTATGCCGTCATTTCCGACTATTTCCCGGCGCACCAGCGGGCGCGGGCGCTATCGGTCTATTCACTGGGCATCCCGCTGGGATCGGCGGGCGGCGTGCTGCTGGGCGGCTATATCGCACAGACGGTGGAGTGGCGGACGGCCTTCATCGCTGTGGGGCTGATGGGCCTCTTTATCGCGCCGATCTTCCGCCTGGTGGTGCGGGAGCCGGCGCGGCCGGCGCAGGCGAAGGATGCGGTGCCGGTCTCTGCCGTGTTCGGCATATTGGCGGCCAAGCGCAGCTTCTGGCTGCTTGCCGTAGGCGCGGCATGTAGTTCGATGTGCGGCTATGGCGTGGCCTTCTGGCTGCCGAGCCTGCTCATGCGCAGCTTCGCCCTCGATCTCGTCGGCGCGGGGCAGTTTCTGGGCGGGCTGCTGCTGATCGGCGGGGTGGCGGGGGT
>JACESO010000082.1 GCA_013911745.1 Sphingobium sp.
CGGCGGAGGCGGGGGCGGCGCGGCCCTGCCGGCTGCCGGTGCGGGGCAACCGGGCGCCGGTGCAGCTCAGCCAGGCGCGGGCAATCCGCCAGCGGAGGGGGCCCAACCGCCGCCGCCCCCTGCGCCTGCCGGTAGCCTGAACGTCGTGACAACCACGGTCGCCCCGTCCTAACGGCAGCCCCCATGTCGTTCATCCTTCGTCGCCCGCCGTTCGTCCCGGCGCGATGGCGTCTGGCTTGTGGAACCGGCGGGTTGTCGAAGGGGTGGGGCGGTGGCGTGTCGCTGGAGTAGGATGCAGGCACAGGGGCGGTTCACCCGAGGTTCAGCGCCGATGGCGTCGTTTCGCCCCTGACGGTTTTCCTGCATCCGGTGTGCCCGACAGCGCCTGGATACGCCCCCGGCCTTCCCTTGCGCCGGGGGCGTTTTCATTTTCATTCCATCGTTGCGATTCCCGCTTTCCGTTACGGCATGGCTGTCGTTCGTTTGGCGGCAGATGTCGTTCGTCGTGCCGTTCGTCTGGCCCGGCCGGCGTTTCGTCGGTCGCTTCGTCGTTGGCCGACGCATGTCGCGCCCGGGTCGAAGCGGACGCGCGGCGGGCGGTCGGCGAGGCTAGAGAGGAAGGGCGAACGGGGACGGACGCTGTCTTCCTCCAGACCCTTTGAGAGCGTCCCCCCGTTCGCACCCGGAGCCCGCGGCCCCCTAATCGCGCGGCACCGGCCAAAGAAGGTTTTTGAGGAGATACGCCCATGTCCATGTCGTTCAAGATCGCTGCCATCGCCAGCGCTACCGTCGCCCTTGCCCTGACCGCCGGCGCCGCCGGTGCGGCCGGGATCAACGACTTCCAGTCCAACGGCCGCTCCGTCGAGGTCCGCCATGGCGACCTGGACCTGACCAAGGCGGACCAGCGCCAGCAGCTGCAGACGCGGATCAGCCGGGCCGCTTCGCGGGTCTGCTCCAAGGGCGGCCTGAACGAGCAGCAGGCGTGCCGCAAGCTGGCGATCGCGCAGGTGCAGCCGCGTATCAGCGCCGCGATCGCCCGCGCCGAGACGAAGGAGCGCTATGCCGACGCGACGCCCGCCGCGCGCGAGGCGCGCACGGTCGTGGGGAACTGACGGCGGCGATGCTGTTTCCCGGCGGCTGGCCGGGGCACGAAGGCGGAAAGGCCCGGCGGAGGACGCCGGGCCTTTTTGGTCACCCTGAACTTGTTTCAGGGTCCATTTACTGGATCGCGCCCTGGCTTATTGGGCGAAATGGATGCTGAAACAAGTTCAGCATGACGAATGACGCTACGACGGCCCTGGCCGATGTCATGCTGGGCTGATCGGGGCCAGCTTTTTCGGAAGGCAGCGGGGCCGCGGATCAGGTCCGGGGTGACGATGCGGGACGCCTAGCGCCCGGTCATCGCGCGGGCGTTGGCGAGGAAGGTGCGGCCGATGCGGATTTCGCTGCCGTCCGCGAGGGCAGCGAACCAGACGCCGCTGCCGTCGTGGCGCAGGCGGGCGATATGGTCGCGGCGCACGATGTGGCTGCGGTGCAGGCGGACGAACTGCTGCGGGTCGAGCCGTTCCTCCAGGCTGCTGATCGTCTGGTGGAGGAGATAGCTGTGGGTGCCGACATGGAGGCGCATATAGTCGCGCTCCGCCTCTATCCGGTCGATCTGGTCGGCGGCGATGCGGATGAGTTCGCTGCGGTGGGGCACCCAGAATTCCTCGGCCCATTCGGGTGCCGGCGCGGCGGGGGCGGCGGCGACATCCTCCGGCGCGCGGTTGCGCAGCGCGATCTCCACCCGGCCGACCGCGCGGGTCAGCCGATCATGGGCGACGGGTTTCAGCATATAGTCGACGGCGGCAAGGTCGAACGCTTCCACCGCGAAGCCTTCAAAGGCCGTCACGAAGATCACCGCCGGGCGGATGCCCATGCGGCCGACCGCGCGGGCGACGCCGATCCCGTCCAGCAGCGGCATCGCGATGTCGAGCATGACGAGATCGGGCCGTAACCCCTCGATCAGGCGGAGCGCGGCTTCCCCGTCCGTCGCGGTGCCGACGAGGGCGATGCGCGGTTCGCGGGCGCAGAGCATCTGGAGCCGTTCGATCGCGAGCGGTTCGTCGTCGACGATCAGGGTGCGGATGGACGGCGCGGTGTAGGACATGGGACGGTCAGCAGCCCTTGCGGACGATAGGGAGGGTGAGGAGCACGGAAAAGCCGTCCCCCTCCCGCGCACCATAGACGATGCGGCCCTGTTCGCCAAAGCGCGCGGTCAGCCGGTCGCGGACATTGGCAAGGCCGATGCCGCTGCCCGCGTCGCCGGGGCCGGGGGGATTGTCGCCATCATCGGTGACGGCGATGTGCATGAGGTCGCCATCCTCCCGCGCGGTGATGGCGATGGTGACGGGGCTGGAGGTGCGGGACACGCCATATTTGATCGCGTTTTCCACCAGCGGCTGGAGGATGAGGCCGGGCACGCAGGCATTCATCAGGCTGTCGGGCACATCGATCTGCGCCGTCAGCCGGTCGGGGAAGCGCACCGCCTCAATGTCCAGATAGAGTTTCTGGAGATGCACTTCCTCCTCCAGCGGCACATCGTCCAGCGGATCGCCGGTCAGGCTGGTGCGGTAGAAGTTGGAGAGCGACATGATCATCCGCTCCGCTTCGTCGGGGCGGTTGCGCATGACGAGCGTGGAGAGGGAATTGAGCGTGTTGAACAGGAAATGCGGGTTCACCTGATAGCGCAGGGAGCGCAGTTCCGCCTGTTGCGCGGCGCGTTCCAGCCGGGCGGCGCGGCGTTCGGTGCGGTGCGCTTCGCTGGCATAGGCGAGGGCGAGATAGAGGCCGGCCCAGGCGGACAGGAAGAAATAGCGGCTGATCGCATCTTCGACGATGGAGATCAGGACATAGCCCTTTTCCGCCATCTCCTTCTTCGTTTCGGCGTCGGGAAAGAGGCTGACGGGATCGTAGACGTTGAAGATATAATAGTTGGCCGCCGCCATCGCGAGCGCGAAGGGCGCGGCCAGCGAGAAGGCGGCGACGATGCGGACGATGAGCGGCTTGCCGTCGAAGCGGCGCAGCGCGAGGTAGAGGATCCAGGTGACGATGATGCCGATGGTCGCGACCACCATGCGGCGCGCGGCCAGTTCCCACTGCGCGTCGAAGCCGATCACGGCCGCGCGCAGGCTGACGATGACGGTGTAGAAGAACCAGAAACCCAATATGGAATAGAGCGCGACCGCGGGCGCGACGCCGCGATCGCCGTCTTCGGCAATGTCGTTCATCGGTCTGTTTTACGCATGTCCGGCGGGAATGTCTCTAGCGGCGACGCGTTGCTGGTCGAAGCGCGGTCAACGTTGGTCGAAGCGGAACCGGCGCAAGGGGCCGTCCGTTGATCCCTGCGAACCCGTTTCGGGCGATCGAGGAGAGAATGATGAGCGAGGAAAGCACGGATCTGGCCAAGGATAGGGGCGTGCGCCCCAACAGCCGCGAGGAAGCCGGCGTCGCGCGCGAAAGCGACGATCAGGACCATGCGCTGAGCACCGAGGAGAAGCTGGACGAAGGCATCGAGGATTCGATGGACGCGTCCGACCCGCCATCGTCCACCAAGCCGGGCAGCCATGGCGACCCGGTGCCCTCTTCCGGGTTCAAGGAGGAGGACGACCAATAGCGGCACCGCCGACCTTATGCTACGCTGGCGGCGGCAGAGCGAAACCGCCGCCGCCCTTTGCGAGAGGAGCCAGACCGACATGCCGACTTCCTGCACCCCCGCCATCGAACGGATCGCCCGCGTACTGGCCGGCCGTCAGTTGAGCCTGAACGGCGAGGGCAGCGATCCCCATGCGGCGGGCGCGGTGGATGCGGCCTGGCCCGATCATGTCGACGATGCCTATGCGATCCTGCATACGCTACGCGAACCCGACGCCGACATGGCGCAGGCGGGCGATGTGGCGGTGTGGCGCGCGATGATCGGCGCGGTGCTGGAAAAGCGCGCCGGGGCGTGACGGCGATCGCACCCGGATAAGGATATGGTAAGGTCGATCCGGCATGAGCGTGGCGGGAGGCCATCATGTACCAGATCCATTTCCGCCACGACATCAATCTGTTGGACATCGCCTGGCACGGCCTGTTCGATCCCGAGACCGTCGCGTCCTACGCCCGTGAGGTGAAGGCGCGGTTCGTGCAAGAACGCTTCCTGCCCGGCTACCTGCTGCGCATGGACATGAGCCGCAGCGCCGTGCAGCCCCAGGATGCGGTGGCGGCATTCCGCGAGCATCTGGGCGAGGGGGAAATTTCCGCGGGCATCGCGCATCGCCATCGTGACGCCGAGCGCCATCGCCACATTGCAGGTCCGGCGCGAGATGACGCAATCCTATCTGCGGATCTTCGCGCAGGCCGGCGAAGCGCTGGCCTGGCTGCTGGAACGGGAGCGTGCGTTGGCCTGATCCGGCGAGGCTGGACGCGCCGCCCGGACCGCCGCTGACCATGCCCAGACTTCTCTTTTCGTCGCAGTCACATAAGATACATATTGCACCGCACAACGAAATCTGTTCCCTTTGCTGAACAGCGGTGGAACGGGCGCTTAAGCCTTCGGTAACCAAGGCGGGCGCATATTTCATCCTGCGACTTCAAGTCGGAGGGCAAGATTATGGGCACCAGTGCAAGACCGGCGGACGGGGCTGTCACCCTGGCGGAACTGCGAGAATTCGCCAGCTTCCCGTCAGCCACCCAGCGGTACATCAGACGGTCGCTCGACATCGGGCTGCATCGCCGCGACGCGATGAAGCTGTGGTCGCGCGACATGGTGGAGGAAGCGTCGATCCGGGCGCAGGCGCGCATCTACGGACGGCTGGACGAGATCAAGGCGCGGGTGCCCGACGACAGCGGCCTGGAACAGGTGGAGCCGTTCATGGCCCCGCTGGTGACGGTGTCGGCCTTCGACCTGGGGCAGGACAGGCTGTCGAGCTTTTCCGCCTATCGGTTCCTCTATGAGCGGTTGCTGGGCGCGGGGGCGCGGCCATGGCTGCCCGGCGCCTTCTGCGCGGCGGCGAGCCTGCCGCACCTTCACCCCGACAAGCGGCGCGCGCTGCTCCAGTCGATCAGCGAGGCGGCGGCGACGGCGGCGGGATGGTCCAACCGGGAGCCGACCTTCTATCCCGAATGGGTCGAGAAGGTGGATTTGAGCAAGGCGAACTGAGGGGGCGTTCTGCCGGTTTGCGATTCGCCTGCACAAGGGCCGCGCGGCGTCGGGGGGCGCTGGCGCGGCCTTTTTTGTAGGCGGCGACGGTACGCGATTGGCCACTGTGCCCTAAGCACGTCACCCCGGCTTGACCCGGGATCCCGCTTTTTCAATTCTGTCATGATGGACGGGGAGGACAGGGGCGGCTGGGTCTATATCATGGCCGACCGTTATCGGGGGACGATGTATGTCGGCGTCACGGCCGACATTGCCGCTCGCGTTCATCAACATCGGTCGGGTACGGGTTCGGATTTTTGTGCGCGCTACGGACTGTTGCGGCTGGTCTGGGCCGAGCGCGGCGAGGACATCGTTGCCTGCATCGAACAGGAGAAGCGGGTCAAACGCTGGCGCCGGGAATGGAAATTCGCGCTGATCGAGCGTAGCAACCCTGAATGGCGGGACTTGTCCGGCCTTCTGGGATGACAAGGCAGCGGGACCCCGGGTCAAGCCCGGGGTGACGAGAAGTGGGATTGACCGACCCACCATATCCCCCATCAACGATCCCGACTGTCTTTAGCACAAGACCGCCCTCACCCGTTCACGATGGTGCCGCCATTGGGGTGGAGCACCTGGCCGCTCATATAGCTGCTGTCGTCGCAGGCGAGGAAGAGGAAGGCGGGGGCGACTTCGTTGGGTTGGCCGGGGCGGCCCATGGGCGTGCCTTCGCCGAAATGCTCCAGCTTTTCAGGACTTGCGCCGCCGCTGGGGTTGAGCGGGGTCCAGATCGGGCCGGGGGCGACGGCGTTGACGCGGATGCCCTCCTTCACCAGATTTTCCGACAGGCTGCGGGTGAAGGCGGTGATCGCGCCCTTCGTGCTGCTATAGTCCAGCAGTTCCTTTTCGCCCTGATACATGGTGACGGACGTGCAGTTGACGATCGCCGCGCCGGATTTGAGGTGCGGACGCGCCGCCTGCGTCAGGAAGAACATGCCGAAGATGTTGGTCTGGAAGGTGCGGCGCAGCTGATCCTCGCTGATGTCGGTGATATCCTTGTCCGGATGCTGTTCGCCTGCGTTGTTGACGAGAATGTCGAGCCGGCCGAAGCGGTCGATCACCTGGGCGACGGCGGCGTCACAAAATGCCTTGTCGCCGATGTCGCCGGCGATGGTGAGCGCGTCGCGCCCCTCCGCCGAGACGATGCGGGCGGTCTGGCGCGCATCGTCATGTTCGCAGAGATAGAGGATGGCGACGTCGGCCCCTTCGCGCGCGAAGAGGGCGGCGACGGCGCGGCCGATGCCGCTGTCCGCGCCGGTGATGAGCGCGACCTTGCCCGCGAGGCGGCCGGAGCCGGGATAGCGCGGTTGCCATTCGGGCTTGGGATCCAGTTGGGACTCGTGACCGGGCAGGCCGTCCTCATGGATCATGTCGTCGGGGGCGTCTGACTCGAGCTGGGGCATGGGTTGTCTCCTTTCACGGAAGGGCAACACATGGGGCCGGGGCTTGTTCAGCGACGCGCGGCGGAGAGTGCGTAACGCATGTTAAGCCATCATCCCGGCGATGCGTTCCGCGAGCGTTTCCATCGCGAAGGGCTTGGTGACGAGCGCCATGTTGGGGGCGAGCTGGCCGCTGCCCAGCACGGCGTTTTCGGCATAGCCGGTGATGAAGATGACGCGGAGGGACGGGATGCGGGCGAGCGCGGCATCCGCCACCTGCCGCCCGTTGAGGCCGCCGGGCAGGCCGACATCGGTGATGAGCAGATCGATGTCGTGCCTCTGGTCGAGGATGGCGAGAGCGCCGGGGCCGTCCTCCGCCTCCAGCACATGATAGCCCGCGTCCTGCGCTACCTCCACGGCGAGCATCCGCACCGTGGGTTCGTCATCGACGACGAGGATGGTGCCGAGGCTGGCGGGATCGGGCGCGTCGGTCCGCGCGGCGGGGCCGATGTCCGCCCCGTCCAGCTCCGCGTCCGCGCCCTCCAGCCGGGGGAGGTAGAGGCACATGGTCGTGCCCGCGCCGACTTCGGTATAGATGCGCACCTGCCCGCCCGACTGGCGGACGAAGCCGTAGATCATGGAGAGGCCAAGGCCGGTGCCCTGACCCATCGGCTTGGTGGTGAAGAAGGGGTCGAAGGCGCGCGACACGACGTCCGGTTCCATGCCGGTGCCGGTGTCGGTGACGGCGACGCTGACATAGCCGCCGGGCAGCAGGCCAACGTCGCGAGCGGCGCGATCGTCGAACAGGCGGTTCGCCGTCTCTATGGTGATGCGCCCGCCGCCCGGCATCGCGTCGCGCGCGTTGATGCAGAGATTGAGGATGGCGTTTTCAAGCTGGTTGGGATCGACCAGCGTGGGCCAGAGACCGACCTGTCCCACGGTTTCGAGATGGATGGCCGGGCCGACGGTGCGGCGGATCATGTCTTCCAGATCGCGGATCAGCCGGTTGACGTTGGTGGGCTTGGGATCGAGCGTCTGGCGACGGGAGAAGGCGAGCAGCCGGTGGGTGAGGGCGGCGGCGCGGCGCACCGCCCCTTGCGCGGCGACCGAATATTTCTCCAGTTCGTTGGCGCGGCCCTGCTTGATGCGGATCTGGATCATTTCCAGCGCGCCGGAAATGCCGGTCAGCAGATTGTTGAAATCATGGGCGATGCCGCCGGTGAGCTGGCCCACGGCTTCCATCTTCTGCGCCTGGCGCAATGCTTCCTCGGCCCGGTCGCGCTCGGCGGCGGTGACGCCCACCTCTTCGGTCAGCCGCTGCTTGTCGCGCTCCAGCTGGCGCTCGATCGCCTTGCGCGCGGACACGTCCATCATCGCGCCGACCATGCGCAGCGGCGCGCCGTCCGCCGAGCGCAGCACATAGCCGCGGTCGAGAATGTCGGCATGGGTGCCGTCGGCGCGGGCGAAGCGATATTCGTCAGTCCAGTCGGTGCCGTCGCCATCGATGACCGCGTGGATGCTGGCGTCGATGCGGGCGCGGTCGTCGGCATGGATATGGCCGATCCACCAGTCGCCGGTCGGATCGACGTCCTTCAGGCAATGGCCGTAATTGCGCTCCAGCGCCTCGTTCCAGGTGACGTGGTTGGCGCGCAGATCCCAGTCCCAGACGGCATCGTTGGTGGCGCGGCCGGCGAGGCGAAGGCGCTCCTCGATCTCGCGCCGGGCGGCGTCTGCCTCGCGCTCGGCCGATACGTCCTGCACCGTGCCGACGAGGCGGATGGGATCGCCACCGTCGAAGAAGGCGAGGCCATGGGCGCTGACATGGCGCAGCTTGCCGTCCTCTATGCCGATGGTGCGATATTCGACCTCAAACCGGTGATTGCCTTCGGGGTCGAATGCGGCGGTGACGGCGCGGTCGGCACGCTCCCGATCGTCCGGGTGGAGGCCGGCGAGGAAGGCGCTGTCATAGCTGACCGGTACGCCGGGCGACAGGCCGAACAGTTCGCGGCAGCGATCGTCCCACACCAACGTCCCTTCGCGCGGGCGATAGTCGTAGCGGCCGAGTTCGGCGGCGCGGGCGGCGAGTTCCAGCTCCTCGCGGCTGCGTTCCAGCGCCTCTTCGGCGCGGCGGCGTTCGCTAAGGTCGGTGAACAGGACGGCGACATGGTTGAGATGCGGCGCGTCGACGCGATAGGCGTGGACCAGGAACCAGCGGTTATCGAGCGCGCTCGCCGGCAATTCCACCTGTTCGGACTGGCCGGTGCGCGCGACGCGGCCGTAAAGGTCGAACCATGTCTGTTCATGATCGGGCGCGATATCGCGCATCCAGCGGCCGACCGGGTCCGCGATGCCGCTCTGGCGGGTGAAGGAGTCGTTCACTTCGAGGAAGCGATAGTCGACGGCGCGGCCTTCATCGTCGAACTTCATCTCTATGACGCAGAAGCCCGCGTCGATGGAGTTGAACAGGCTGCGGTAGCGGGCCTCGCTGGCGCGCAGCTCCACCTCGCCCCAGGCGCGGTCGGCGGCTTCGCGGGTGCGCAGCGCGACATCCTCCGCCAGCGCGATGTCGGGCAGGCTCCACATGCGCGGCCCGCCGTCATGGACGTAGAAAATGCCCTCCAGCCGCCCTTCGCGCAGGATCGGCACGACGATGAGGGCGCGGGTCTGGATGCTGGCCCAGCCGGCGGCATGATCACGCACGCGGGGGTCGGTGTCGCTGTCCTCCACCACCAGCGTCTGGCCGGTGCGCAGTTCGGCGATGACCTCCGGCCCGAAACTGTCCAGCAGCCGCGCTTCGCCTGCAAGGCTGGGCAGGGAGCCTGACCAGTCGGCATCGACGCGGACGTGAAGCCCGTCCGCCGTTATTGCCGCGACGCCGCACCGGCCCGCCTGCAGCCGCTCGCCCAGCATTTCCGCGGCGGCGGCGAGCAGCGCATGGGGATTGTCCAGCCCACGCAGCCGGTCGATCAGGGCGATCTGGAACGCTTGCCGGTCGATCAACTGTTCGCGGCTGAGATGGGCGGATCGGGGCATCGGGCTACTCGATAGGCGACATCATGCTTCTAAGCTGCCCGGCGCGTTGAGCAAGTAGGATCAATCTGATTTCGATCAGGACAGGGAGTTCCGTAGCGGCGGTGGGTGGAGGCGAGGGGCGCGCCGGCCAGGGCGCGCCCGCATCGCCCTTCAGGGCGTATCGCGCCGCGTTTCGTCGTCGATGCTTTCGGGCACGGCAGCGTCCTTGCCGGGCTGGTCAGGGCCATCCTCCGTGCCGGGGCTGCCTTCCTGCGGCGGGGGGATGTCGGGGCTGCCTTCGGCGGGCTGGTCTTCGGTGTCGGGCTTGGTCATGCGCTTTCTCCTTCTTGGGTCGGGTTTCAGGCGAGGGCGACGTCGAGGCAGGTCATGAGGGCTAGACCGGCAAAGAGGCTCATATGAGCGGCGCGGCCTTCGTCCTGCAGTTCGGGCGCGATCTGTTCCATGACCACGCCGATCATCGCGCCGGCGGCAAGGCAGAGGGCGACGGGCAGGAGCATGGCGAACCGATCGACCAGCAGCGCGCCCACGGCGCCGAAGACCGGCTCCACCAGGCCCGACAGCAGCGCGCCAGAGAAAGCCACGGCCGGGCGGTGCCGCAGGGCAAGGGCGCTGGCGACGGCGAGCCCTTCGGGCACATTCTGGATGCCGATGCCGAGTGCGGTGGCATAGCCCTGACCCCCGGCGTCCTGCGCGAAGCTGACGCCGACGGCGAGGCCCTCGGGGGCATTGTGGAGCGTGATCGCCGCGACCAGCATCCAGATGCGATGGCCGGTGCGGTCGATGCCGTCAGCGCCGGTGAAACGATCCACCGAGAAGCGGCCGAGCAGCAGCATCAACGCGCCGCCCGCCATCAGCGCCAGCGCAACGGTGGAGGCAGCGGGCCAGCGGCCCATGCCCAGCCGGTCCAATATGCCGATCGCAGGCACGATCAGCGAGAAGAAGGACGCGGCGAGCATGACGCCCGCCGCGAAGCCCAGCATGACGCCCTGATAGCGGGCAGCGGCGCGGCCCACCCCCAGGATGGGCAGGCCGCCAAGGCCGGTGGCCGCGCCCGCCGCCAGACTGGCCAGCGTGCCGGCGAGGACCGGCGGCAGGGCGTCGGTCATGATCGCCGGGTCAATGGCTGGCCTGTTCGCCCTGGCTGCGCAGGGCAAGGAAGCGATCGATCACCTTGGGCAGGGTTTCGTCGAGGAAGGTGACCATGGCCAGTTCCTCGCGCAGGCTTTCCTCCAGTTTCGGGATCGCGGCCTCGAAACCGCCAGCCTCGGCCATGGCAATCAATGCCTTGTAGGCCGCTGCTTCGTAATTTTCGAAGGCATAGTTGGCGAGGCTGTTCTTGACGATCTCATCCGGGGCGAGCGCGTGGGAGAGCGCGGCGACGCTCCCCCCGAATTTGAGCGCCGCGTCCTTCAATGCGGATGGGCTTTCCCCGAAACTGTCGAGGATCGATTCCAGCCGTTCGATCTGACGCTCGGTTTCGCCGCGATGGGCGCGCAGCTGCGCCTCCACCTCGGCATAGTTGGCGAGATGTTCGATCTGGCGGTCCATAATGCCGAGCGCCTGATGCTCGACCGCATGGGCGTCGCGCAGGCCTACGATGAAGATGTCGCGAACGCTGTCGGGGTTCATCGGCATCTCCCTTCAGACCGCCGTCTTGGCGAGGGCCTGCGCCCGTGCATCATCCATGTCGGACGCGCCGCCCAGATCCTCGTCGGACAGCTTGCCCGCGCCTGGGCCGCCGCCAAGGTCCGCGCCGGTGACGGGGCTGAGGTTCGGGTCGGACTTCAGGCGGCCGGTCATGGCCGCATAGTCCTGCATTTCCTGATCGCCGAGTTGCACTGACGCCTGGCCGTCGCCGCTGTCCGCGGGAAGGCTGGCGGGGATGTCGTCGATCCGTTCCCACTGCTCGCCCTCGTTCCAGGGGCCGAGCGCGTCGCCTTCGCCCTGCGACGTGTTGACATAGGTGTTGGCGAAGGCGGCGAGGCCCGGCAGCTTGCCCGGCGGGAAATTGTCCTTGATCGAATAGAGCGCCTTTTCAAAGCTCTTCTGGTGTGCGACCTCGCGGGTCATGAGGAAGCCGAGCGCATCCTTTATGCCGGCGTCGTCGGTGATGTTGATCAGCCGTTCGTAGACGATCTTCGCGCGGCTTTCGGCGGCGATGTTGGAGCGCAGGTCGCAGGTCGGATCGCCGCGGCTGTCCACATAGGCGGCGGTCCATGGCACGCCCGACGAGTTGGTGAGGGCGGGGCCGCCGCCATAGAGGATCGACTGGGTATGGCTGTTGCCGCCCGCGTTGATGGAGAGATAGAGGTCGGCTTCCTCCATCGTCGCTTCGGTCAGGCTGGACTTCGCGCCCTTGTTCAGCATGGCGACGATCGAGCCGATCACTTCCAGATGGCTGAGTTCTTCCGTCGCGATGTCGAGCAGCATGTCCTTGCGGCCCGGATCGTCCTCTGCGAGGCCCTGCGTGAAATAGCGCATCGCGGCGGCGAGTTCGCCGTCGGGGCCGCCGAACTGCTCCAGCAGCAGCGAGGCAAGCGCCGGGTTCGGCTCGGCCACGCGGACGGTATATTGCAGCCGCTTGTTGTGCATGAACATGGGAAGAGTCTCCTAGAGGAAGGGGTTCAGGCGATGGGGGGACGACTGGATGAGGGTGTCAGGCGGCGGACGAAGATGGCGAGCGCGGCGGCCATGGCGACGAGCGCGGCCAGGCCCGCGACGCCGGCCAGGATGAGGTCTGCCCGCAAGGCGGTGCCGGTCCATTGGGCGTAGGCGAGCATCAGCAACAGGGCGATGCCGGCGGCGTCTATGGCCGCGCCGAGCAGCAGCCGGAACGGCGCGGGGGCGCGGGTGGGGGATGGATTGCGATGCTGT
>JACESO010000083.1 GCA_013911745.1 Sphingobium sp.
CCCGCCATGTTCGACGTGACCGGGATAGACACGCCCGACGCAGAGATTTTCGCCCCTGTGTTGTCGGTCATTCGCGTTCCTGATTTCGACGCCGCGATGCAGGCGGCGAACGCAACCGCTTTCGGCCTCTCGGCGGGCCTTGTATCGCAAGACGAATATCTTTGGTCGCGCATGGTGGAGGAAAGCCGCGCGGGTGTGGTCAACCGTAACCGGCCGACCACCGGTGCGGCGGGCAACATGCCCTTCGGCGGATTGGGCGCATCCGGCAACCATCGGCCCAGCGCATATTATGCGGCCGATTATTGCGCGTATCCGATTGCCAGCTTCGAAGCAGAAACTGTGGAAGCCGTGCCGGTCAACGGGTTGAACATCCCGACATCATAGGGCATCGGCGGGCGGCGCACTATATGCGGAGGCGGCCGTGACCATGTCTGTTTTTCCATCCTGGGTTCTGACCCTGGTCTGCGCGGATCGCATCGGCATCGTCGCAGCAGTCAGTCGTTTCCTGGCGGAACGCGGCGGGTTCATCACGGACAGTCAGCAATATGCCGACCGCGAAGCGGGCCTGTTCTTCATGCGCGTCGCGTTCGAGGCAACCGATGATCGCGTGGCGGACACGGACACGCTGCGCGCCGATTTCGCGCCTGTAGGGTCTGCCTTTACGATGGACTGGTCCCTAACCGCCGCCGACCATCGCCCCCGCATGCTGATCGCCGTATCGAAAGCATCGCATTGCCTCGGCGACCTGCTGCACCGGTGGCAGACCGGAACCTTGGCGATCGACATCATGGGCGTGGTGTCGAACCATCCCCATATGCGCCGGATCACGGAATGGCACGGCATTCCCTATCATGAACTCCCCGCCAATGGCGACAAGGCCGCGCAGGAAGCGGCCCTGCTCGACATATTCGAGCGCACCCGGTCCGACTATCTGGTGCTCGCCCGCTACATGCAGGTGCTGTCTCAAGAAATGGTCGAACGACTCGCCGGACGCTGCATCAACATCCACCACAGCTTCCTGCCCGGCTTCAAGGGCGCGCGTCCGTATCACCGGGCCTATGACCGTGGGGTGAAGCTGATCGGTGCTACCGCACATTTCGTCACGGCCGATCTGGATGAAGGTCCGATCATCGAGCAGGCAGTCGAACGTGTCGATCATCGCGCCAGTGCTGACGACATGATCCGCATCGGGCGCGATATCGAGGCGCAGGTGCTCGCCCGCGCCGTCGGCTGGATGGCCGACCGGCGCGTGCTGCTCAACAGGGGCAAGACCGTCGTATTTCGTTGATCGAGCGGTTACAGTCCGAGACGTGCCCAGAAATCGTCAGGTTCGATCGCCCGATCTGACTTGTTGAAAGGTTCGCGGGCCGTCCAGGACGAATGGGGCAGATATATGTGCCGGTCAGGCCGGAGGTCGCGTTGGCGACGGGCATTGGAACCATGGCGGATCATCGTCTTCTCCTTGGTAGGGGAACACGAAACCTGGCGTTGTCGCTTCGGAACCGTGCGCTTTAGCCGTTGGTGACGCGGAGCAAGCTGACATCCTTCAAAAGCCGCGGAGCATTAAGCTCGACGCCCTGATCAGGCATTTCTCGGGAGAAGTCCAAATAGCTTTGCTTGGCAGCAGAGCAGGCGGGCTTGCACGCCGACAACAGGATCGGGCCGACCGACCTACTCAGGCGATGATGCTGTAGAGGAACCAACCGACGATGAGCAGGCTTGAAACTATACAAACACGATCGCCGAAGATATCGATCCGGGACATCGGGCACCATCCTTCCACATGCGGGTGCTCTTCGTCACCTCGCAGAGAAAGATAGCGCAGCTTGAGTAAAACAAAAATTGCAAAGTTGCAAGTTCGATATTCGCAACATTGCAAGTGCTTGTGCGAGCTGCCTGCCGTTCAGCCTGCCGAATTGCGAACCAGAGCCTGCGTGGCTTCCTGCGGTCCGCGATAGGCCTGCTGCAGTTCCGCACTCCAGTAACGCAGATCCTCAAGGTCGATACGCGCGCCGGACACGGCGCACAGCACGAACTGTCCGGGCCGCACAATGTCGAAATCCGCGGCACCATAATGAAGCACCGCCAGTCCCTGAATGTCCGCCGCCATCAGTCGCCCGTCAGTATCCGATCGACCAATTGCTTCACGGTCGGCACGAACCCATTAGAATAGAAGGGATCCTGCTTGAATTTGTATGCGCCATGTCCGGCGAAAAGCAGGTTCTTGTCCAAGTCCCCGCCATGCACCGCTTCCTGAAGCGACTTCTGGATGCAGAAGCTCCGCGGATCGGCAAGGCGGCCGGTCGAATTGGTCTCGCTGTCCATCCAGCTGGAGAAGGCACATTGCGACAGGCAGCCCATGCAGTCGGTCTGGTCCTTCCGGATTTCCGCCTTTTCCTCCTCGTTGACGAAGACGAGCGTGTTATCCGGCGTCTTGAGCGCTGATGTGAAGCCCTGTCCCACCCACTCGCGCGCCCGCGTGAGGTCGCCCAGCGTGACCCAAAAATTCTTGCCCTTCACGCCCACATCCAATTGATGGGTGTGATCGCCCGCCTGCTCGGTGCTAAAAGGAATCTGGCGTTCCGAACGCGCTTCCAGCTGCCGCAGGAACGGATTCCGGATCGCGGAACTGTAGAAGCCGGTAGGCGAAAAGCGGTGAAGCAGGACATCGCCCGGCTCCAGCTGCATCAGCCGCTCTTTCCACAATTGCGGTATGGGGCTTTCCTGCGTAAGCAACGGCCGGGTACCGAATTGAAAGGCGATCGCGCCCAACTCCGGATTGTCGATCCAGTCGTTCCAGTCTTTCAGATGCCAGACACCACCAGCCATCACGATGGGCACATCGTCCGAAATCCCGCCTTCGCGCATTGTGGCGCGCAGGTCACGGACGCGGGGGTAGGGATCCTGCGGCGCGCGGGGGTCTTCGGCATTCGACAGGCCGTTATGTCCTCCCGCAAGCCACGGATCCTCATAGACGACTGCGGCTAGCCATTCCGAAGCCTTTGAGTAAGCGCGCTTCCACAAGGCGCGGAAGGCGCGTCCTGACGAGACGATGGGAAGATAGGACACCCCATAGGATGCAGCAATTTCGCTGAGCTTATAGGGCATGCCCGCGCCGCAGGTGACGCCCGAGACCATGCCCTTCGTCTTTTCCAGCACGCCGTGCAGGACGCGCTGCGCCCCGCCCATTTCCCACAGCACGTTGATGTTGATCGCGCCTTTGCCGCCAGCAATCTCGAACGCGCGCTTCACCTGCTCAACTGCGCCGTCGATGGCGTAGGCGATCAGTTCCTCATGCCGGTCACGACGCGTGCGACCATGGTAGATTTGCGGAATGACGTTGCCGAAACTGTCGTAGCTGTCCGCATTCACGGCTGACACCGTGCCGATGCCGCCCGCCGCGGCCCACGCACCCGAACTCGCATGGTTGGAAACCGCAACGCCCTTTCCGCCTTCAACGAGCGGCCACACTTCGCGGCCACCATAGACGATGGGCTTCAACCCCTTGAACAACGACTTCTCCTGCAACAACAGCCCGGCCTCGCGACCGGATAAAGGCACGCCTATAGCAGCATTTGCCGACCATGACGAATTTTCGCGCGCCCTATCGCAAAATCATGGGGCTGGCCAGAGCTTGTCCGTAGAGCGCGGCATATGCCTCGAGCATGCCGGCTTCGGTAAAATCCCGGCTGGCTCTGAAGCGGTTTGCTTTGCCCAAGCGGAGCCTGAGATCGGCGCCCTCGGCCATCTCCGCCAGCGCATTCGCCAGTCCCGCTTCGTCCTGAACGATGTACGGGCGATTTTCCGGCGCCACCATGTTGGCGATGTCGCCGACATCCATCGACGCGACAGGTAGGCCGGCTGCCATCGCCTCTACCAGCGAGATAGGAAATTGCTCGCTGTCGGACGAGAGAGCGAAAATGTCGAACAGTCCCATGAAACGCCAGGGCCGATCCATGAAGCCCGCCATATGGATGTCGCTGAGCCCGCACGCGGCAGCCTCTCCAAGGATAGCCTCCCGCTCCGGCCCCTCCCCTACGACGACCAGCTGCAGCCGGTTACGGTGCGGCGCGACCGCGCGAACCAGGCGCGGGATATTCTTGACCGCCCTCAATCCCGCTAAGGTTCCGACCAGCAGTTTGCCCGGCGAGCGAATGAGGCCGGGGATGGCGTCACTCGCTGGCGTACGGGCGTAGGAAGCGACATCTATGCCGTTGCGGATGAGGTGCAGCTTGTCCGCCGGCTGCTTCCAGATTGTGCGCGCGATTTCTTCCAGCCTGGCGGAGGGCACCACCATGCCATGCGCCGACTGCAGCGCCACGCGGCGGAACAAGTTTCGCTTGGTCTTCAGGCCATTGGCTTCATCGGCATTGAAGCCGTCCTCATGATGGATCAGGGGCGGCACGCCGCGCCGCTTTGTCGCCAGGCGATGAGCCATGACCGCGTCCATCGCGCCCCAGTTGTAGGTGAGGACTAGGTCATAGCGGCGCAGGAAAGCCCGGATGTCGCGATAGCGCGCAAGCCCGGGCTTGCCGGCGAAGGATGGACCTTCCGGAAAATCAACCGGTACGGCGGGATCGATCGCGTCGCGCGCGCTCATCGCCTCGGGATCGGCGCTCATGATGCTGTGCCGCAACCGGTCTCCCCAGACGTTCATCAAGCGAACCGCCCGAGCCTCCTTGCCGCCGAGAGAGAAACTGCCGTGAACGTGGAGAATATAGGGTTGTTCAGCCATGCAGCACGCGCGCCAGCAGCCGATCGATGGCGGCCGCGCTTTCCGGCTCGGCCAGCGTGGGTGCGTGACCAACCTCCGGCACGGTGACAAGCTCGGCGCTGTCGCCGATCTCAGACGCCATCCGGCGCGCGGTCGCATCACTCAGCAGGTCGGATCGCGCGCCCCGCAGCAGCAGCGTCGGGATGTCGCGAAACGCCTGCATCACCGGCCACATGTCCACCCCTGCTTCGCTGCCCATGGCGCGGATCGGCTCGGCGATCTTCATGTCGTAGTCCAGCACGATCCGCCCCCCGCTGTTCAGGCGATAGAGCCGCTTCGCCATGGCCAGCCAGTCTTCAAGATCATAGCCGGGGTAGACGTCCCCATTCGCGTCAGCCAGCGCTCGCGCCGCGTGAACCCAAGTGGGGTGCGATTGTCCCACGCCCACATAAGACCGGATTCGCGCCAGCCCGCCCTCATCCAGCACCGGGCCCACATCATTAAGCAGCGCCCCGGCTAGCCATTCCCGATGCGTGGCGGCGATCAACATCGTGATGACGCCACCCAGTGAGGTGCCGATCGCGACGAACCGGGTAATGGCAAGGTCCGCCAACAGGCGGCTGATGTCCTGAAGATAGACCAGCGGGACATAGGTCATCGCGTCCTTGGCATAGGCGCTCTCGGCCCGCCCGCGCATATCGGGGCAGATGAGCCGCCACGAACCCGCAAGTCGGGCAGCCAATGGCTCGAAATCGCGTGCATTGCGCGTCAGCCCCGGCAGGCAGAGCAAGGGCGGCCGGCTGTCGTCACCACCGTCATAGTCCCGGTAATGAAGCCGCAGGCCATCAGGCGACCACCAATATCCGTCTTTATAGCCGCTCAAGCTTGATCCTTCGGATGCCCACACCCCATATCGCCGTATGAGCCAGACCCTGCAAGCCGCCAATTACCGCCCGGCGACCGAAATCGATGCGCTGATGCCCGACATCGCAGCGCCGGTCGCGGCTGCGACGTTCCCGCAGACGATCCTGCGGTATCGAAACGACGCAGCGGCTGCATCCGTCGGGCTGGAAGGCCTGGACGATAGGGAGTGGATCGCTCATTTTGGGCGTTTTTCGCCGCTGGAGGGCAGTTTGCCCAAGCCGTTGGCCTTGCGTTATCACGGCCATCAGTTCCGTCACTATAATCCCGACATCGGTGACGGGCGCGGCTTCCTGTTCGCGCAATTGCGGGATGGAGAAGGCCGGCTCCTCGATCTGGGCACCAAAGGATCGGGCCAGACTCCCTATAGCCGGTTCGGCGACGGCAGGCTGACGCTAAAGGGCGGCGTTCGTGAGATACTGGCGACCGAAATGCTGCAGGCGCTGGGCGTCAACACATCCAAAACCTTGTCCCTTATAGAGACCGGCGAGTCACTGGAGCGCAACGACGAGCCGTCGCCCACCCGTGGGACGGTGCTGGTCCGGTTGAGTCACTCTCACATCCGCATAGGCACCTTCCAGCGTGCGGCCTTCCATGGTGACCGGCCGTTTCTCGAGCGTCTCGTGGATTACAGCCTGACCCGCCTTTACGGGCAGCATCCAGGACACAATCCGGCGGCGCAACTCTTGGACCATGTTGTCGAGCGCACAGCCGATCTCGCGGCCAGCTATATGGTGGCGGGCTTCGTCCATGGCGTGCTCAACAGTGACAATATCAATGTCACAGGCGAAAGCTTCGATTATGGTCCGTGGCGGTTTACACCGCATTGGGATCCGGGCTTCACCGCGGCTTACTTCGATCACGCCGGGCTGTACGCTTTTGGGCGGCAGGCCGAAGCGATCCATTGGAACATCGCGCAATTAGCCGTCAGCCTACGAACGATCACGGAAGCCGAACCCTTGGTCGAGAGCCTTGAGCGCTTTCCGTCGCTTTATGCCGACGCCCTTCAGCGTCGCTTTTGCTGGCGGCTTGGTGTGGCAGGCGGCGACGCTGGCGGGATGACTGAGGCAGCCGTTCGCGGCATGATTTTGACGGACACGCCGATCGACCGCTTCTTTCATGATTGGCGTGGCGGACATCCGCTGGATTCCGCTGCCTATGGCGATGCTGCATGGAGCGCACTCCGGGACGCCATGGCAGAGTTCACCCCCTGCGCGGGTGCGCGGGATCATCCCTACTGGTCAGATCACACGCCCTGCTCCATGCATATCGATGAAGTGGAAGCGATCTGGAGCGCGATCGACGAGCGGGACGATTGGTCCCCACTCCATCACAAGGTGGCGGCCGTGCGGCGCGTAGGCGACGCGCTCGGCGCTGTACCAGCTTTACCCTGAGGGCTGCCGATCCTCGCCAATCCGTCTCGACTGGTGGAAGGAACAATAGCGCTCCGCGCCCGTTCCAAACGCTTGAAACGGGTAGGAGAGTGTCATGGTTGATGTACGTAACGATCCCTATGCAGACCGCGTCGTTGTGCGGCGGGGTGGCGCTGGACGCACCATCGCTATTATCGCAATCTTGGCACTTGCGGTCGTTGGCCTGCTGTTCGCCACCGGTTTCTGGAAGGCAGACGTGAAGGGCGGCGACATGCCCGAGGTGAGCGTCAAAGGCGGCGACTTGCCCAAGGTGGACGTGGATTCCAAGGCAGTGGTCGTCGGCACCAAGAAGGAAGAGATCGATGTCCCCACCGTCGGCGTGAAGGATAATGGCGGCGACTAATCCGCACTAAATCTCAAGTAAAAAGGCTCTTCGTATCGATGAGGAGCCTTTTTGCATTTTCGGGCGTCCTGGACGGTCATTTTATCTTTAACTATTTTCCGCCATATCAGGCCCATGCCCGCTGACTTGCTGTCCCATGAACCTGCGACCGGCACCCTGTTATGGCAGGGCCAAGCGGGAGATGTGGACCAAGAGGTCGACCGTGCAACACGCGCGTGGCCGAAATGGGCAGCCCAGCCCATCGCGTACAGGATCGAGACGCTCCGCCGGTTCGTCAACGTCGTGCGCCGCCACGAAGAGGCTTTGGCTGACCTGATCGCGCGCGAAACCGGAAAGCCGTTGTGGGACGCCCGCAACGAAGTCGCCGCGGTGATCGGCAAGGTGGATATCAGCGTTGCAGCCTATTCGGAACGCACCGGCCAACGTCGCCTGGAAGCCAATCTGGGCGCGCGTCAGTCGGTGCGACACAAGCCCCATGGCGTCATGGCGGTACTCGGTCCTTATAATTCACCCGCGCACTTGCCAAACGGGCATATCATCCCCGCCTTGCTGGCCGGTAATGCCGTGGTCTTCAAACCATCGGAAAAGACGCCAGCGGTGGGTGAGATGCTGGTTGGTCTGTATCATGAGGCCGGCGTGCCCGCAGAGGCGGTCAGGCTCCTGCAGGGCGGCCCCGAAATCGGCAAGGCCCTGGCCGTCCATCCCAATGTGAACGGCATACTTTTTACCGGCTCCGCGCAGACCGGGATCACCATCAACCGCCAATTCGCAGGGCAGCCCGCGAAGATCCTGGCTTTGGAAATGGGTGGCAACAACCCGATCATGGTCTGGGAAACGCCGGAGCTTCATGCCGCCGCGACGATCGTAGTCCAGTCCGCCTTCATGACCAGCGGTCAGCGCTGCACCGCCGCCAGTCGGCTGATCGTCAAGGACAGCATCGCGGACAAGCTCATTCCAGAGGTCAAGAAACTGGCCGACCGGCTCATCGTGGATCATCCTCATGCCGATCCGGCACCCTATATGGGGCCGGTGATCGACAATCAGACGGCGGATGGCCTCACCGAGAGCTTCCTCTACCTGATGAGCAACGGCGGCAAGCCGATCAAGCATATGGTACGCCCGCAAAAGGGGCTCCCCTTCCTCTCACCGGCGATCATAGATGTGACAGCAATGAAGGAGCGGCCCGATGTGGAGCTTTTCGGCCCCCTGCTCCAGGTCATCCGCGTCTCCGATTTCGACACGGCAATCGAGGAAGCGAACAATACGCGCTATGGCCTCTCCGCTTCGCTGATTGGCGGCTCGCCGGAACAATATAATCAATTCTGGTCGAACGTTCGCGCGGGACTGGTCAACTGGAACCGCCCTACCACCGGCGCGGCGTCCAACGCCCCGTTCGGGGGTACTGGGATATCCGGAAATCACCGGCCCAGCGCCTATTATGCCGCCGACTATTGTGCCTATCCGGTAGTGTCCGCCGAGATCGAGACTCCCCGCGCGGCCATCGGTCTGGGGCTGAAGGACATCGACGTCAGCGCCATGGGCGATTGACGGCCAAAACTTTTCCTTACCGCCGCCATACCCATTCTGAATTGAACTGACCCGCCGCTTTCGCCATGTGGCGACCATGGCTGAAATCGCACCTGCTACAGTCTTTCTCGTCGGCGCAGGCCCCGGCGATCCGGACCTTCTGACGATCAAGGCCGCGCGCCTGATCGCGTGGGCGGACGTGATCGTTCATGACGGCCTTGTCTCGGCGGAAATATTGGCGTTGGCATCGGCCGATGCCGATCTCATTTCCGTGGCAAAGCAGCGAAGCCGCCATTCGATGCCGCAGGAAGCGATCAACGCGCTGATCGTGGATCTGGCGCGGGAACAGCGCAAGGTGGTTCGCCTCAAGGGCGGCGATCCATTCATATTCGGACGCGGCGGCGAAGAGGCGGCCGCCTGCCGGGCGGCCGGCGTGCCGGTCGAAATCGTGCCGGGCATCAGCGCGGCGATGGGTGCCGCGGCGCAGGCGCAACTTCCGCTTACGCACCGGCAGGCATCGAGCGCGGTCAGTTTCGTCGCCGGCCAGTGTAAAGGCCTTAGTCAACAGGATTGGTCTGGACTGGCGGGGAAAGGCCGTACCCTCGTCATCTATATGGGTGTGGCGACGGCGGCCGACATCGCGGACAAGTTGATTGCCGATGGGGTATCGCCGTCGATACCGGTCGCCGTGCTGGAAAATGGTGCGCGGGCCGACATGCGGTCGCTTCGCACGCTGCTCGCCGATCTTGGTGACATGGTGCAGCGGGAGCAGGTAAAGAGCCCGGCGCTGATCGTGGTCGGCGAGGTCGCAGCCCATGCCATCGCGCAGGATGTTCTAACCGGCTGGTCGCAGGAATTTGGTTCGGAGATAGGTTCGTGAAGATACTGACCGGCAATGATCTGGTGACGGGGGACGTCATCTGGTGGGCAGGCGATGGCTGGTCGCGCCAGGTGAATGACGGCGTCGATGTCGGGCAGCATGGCGACGATCTGGCGCGGTCGGAGGAAGCGGCGCTGCGCGTCGTTGGCGCTTATGTGATCGACGCCACCCTCACCGAACAAGGCATTCGGCCGGCCCATATCAAGGACCGCATTCGCGCGCTGGGGCCGACCGTGCGCCCCGACCTGACCATCAAACCGAACGACGCCGATGCCGGCAATTGGGTGATCTGAGCCATGTATCGTTATGACAGCTATGACCAGTCGATGGTGGACGCACGGGTGGAGGAGTTTCGCGATCAAGTGCAGCGTCGCCTGTCGGGGGCGCTTACTGAAGATCAGTTCAAGCCGCTTCGCCTGATGAACGGCCTCTATCTTCAATTGCACGCCTATATGCTGCGCGTCGCTATTCCCTACGGCACCCTGTCCGCTCGGCAGATGCGCAAGCTGGGCGAGATCGCGGAAAAATATGACCGGGGCTACGGCCATTTCACGACGCGTCAAAACCTCCAATATAACTGGATCAAGCTGGCCGACGCGCCCGACATCCTGGCGGAACTGGCAAGCGTGGAGATGCACGCGATCCAGACCAGCGGCAATTGTATCCGCAACATTTCGTCGGACCAATATGCCGGCGTATCTGCCGACGAGGTAACGGACCCCCGCCCCTGGGCCGAACTGCTGCGCCAATGGTCCAGCTTCCACCCGGAATTCACCTATCTGCCGCGCAAGTTCAAGATTGCGGTGATCGCATCCGAGGAAGATCGCAGCGCCATGCGGCTGCACGACATCGGCCTGAAGCTCGTCGCGCGGGACGGCCAGATCGGCGCGGAAGTCTATGCCGGCGGCGGTATGGGACGGACCCCCATGGTGGCCCCGCTTATCAGGGACTTTGTGGGCGAAGATGAGATTGTCTCTTATCTGGAGGCCTGTCTGCGCGTCTACAATCGCTATGGCCGCCGCGACAACAAGTACAAGGCCCGGATCAAGATCCTAGTCCACGAACTAGGGGTCGAGGAATATAAGCGCCAGGTCGAGGAAGAGTTCGCGCACATGCGGACCTTGGGGCTCAACCCGCCCATTGAGGAACTCGACCGCATTCGCGCTTTCTTCGCGCCGCCCGCCTATGAAACCGGGCTTGCGGAAGATATCGACCGGAGCGACCCGGCCTTTGCTCTGTGGGTGGATCGTCAGGTCGCAGCGCACAAGGCACCGGGCTATGCGATCGTCAACATCAGCCTGAAACCGCTGACCGGCATTCCTGGCGATGCATCGGCCGAACAGATCGCGCTCGTGGCCGACCTAGCCGAACGCTATTCGCTCGATGAGATCCGCGTCACTCATGCGCAGAACCTTGTCCTGCCGCATGTGAAGAAGGCGGATCTCCACGCCATCTGGCAGGCGCTGGACGATGCGGGACTGGCGGAAGCCAATCTCGACCTCATCACCGACATCATCGCCTGCCCCGGGCTGGACTATTGCGCACTGGCCAATGCGCGCTCCATCCCGCTGGCGCAGAAGATCGCGCAGCGGTTTACTTCTCAAGATCGGCAGGCGGAATTGGGCGAACTCAAGCTCAAGATTTCCGGCTGCATCAACGCCTGCGGCCATCATCATGCCGGCCACATCGGCATTTTGGGCGTGGACCGTAAGGGCGTGGAGAATTTCCAGCTGCTGCTCGGCGGATCGGGTGCGGAGGACGCGTCGCTCGGCCAGATCACCGGACCTGGCTTCTCCGAAGACGGGGTGGTCGATGCGATCGAGAAGGTGACAGACATCTATCTCGCCCAGCGCGAACAGGGCGAGCGCTTCCTCGACACCTACCGCCGCATCGGCATGAAGCCCTTCAAGGAGGCGATCTATGGTTGAGTTCCTCTCCTTCCGCGATGGCGAAACGGCGCAGGAACCGGCGGTGACGGTCGAATCCTTTACCGGGCAATCCAACGCCACTGCGGTTCGCATCGAGCCGGGCGAGGACGCGCGGGAATTGCTGCCGCATCTCGACCGGATTTCGCTCGTCGAGGTGAACTTCCCCGTTTACGGTGACGGTCGTGGCTATTCCGCTGCCCGTATCCTGCGCGAGGCGGGATATCAGGGCGAGCTTCGCGCGGTGGGCGACGTGCTGGTCGATCAGCTCAACGCCATGCGCCGCTGCGGCTTCGACAGCTTCCATCCTGACAAGGCGCTGGACGATGAAGCGGTGGCGCGTGCGCTCAGCCGCTACGCCGACGTTTATCAGAAAAGCATCGATGGCCGTCAGCCCGTGTGGGCCAAACGCCATCCGGAGAAAATCAATGGCTGATCCTGCCCGCCGGATCGACGTCATCGATGCCCGCCCTGCCTTCACTCAGGCGGATGCGGACGCGTTGAACGCGCGCTTCGAGGGCGTGGATGCCCTCACCATGCTGAAGGCTATC
>JACESO010000084.1 GCA_013911745.1 Sphingobium sp.
ATCAGGCAGGGCGCAGCAATCGCCTGCGCACAGCCTTCGCGCTGGCGCAAAAGGATGTGGGCGGCAGTATCGTCGTGACCGATGCTGCGATCGATGCGCGGAGCGGCGCGCGCGTCGGCATCGCGCCGGGGACACGGCTGACGCTGGCTTGGCCGGGCAGGCGAGGCGGGTTCGACTGGACGCTGGACGGCGCGGTCACGACGCAGGGCGGCGGCTTGCCCCATGCCGCGCTCAGGCTGGCGCGGCGTCTTGGCGGCGGTTTCGGCGGCGATCTTTTCGTCGATCCCTATGTAGCCGGCGATGCCCGTCTGGCGCTGGACCGGGTGCGATTTACATCGGACGCGAAAGGCACGACGCGGTTCCAGACCGCCCTTCGCCTCGACGGCCCGCTGCCCGACGGCGCACTGCGCGGGCTGAGCCTGCCTGTCTCAGGAACGATAGCGCCCGGCGGCAACATCGCGATCAACCCCGATTGCGTGCCGTTGTCGCTGGCCGAGGCGCGCTACGGCAGCTTCGCGCTCGGTCGCACCCGGCAGACGCTGTGCCCCGCTGGCGGTGGCGCGATGCTGGCTTACGGCCCCAATGGGCTGAGCGGCGGGCTATCGATCCGCAACCTCGCGCTCGATGGTCGCAACGGCGACAGCCCCATGCGCCTCCGCGCCGACCGAGCGGACGCCATATTGGGACGAACCGGCTTCCGCCTCTTCAACCCCGCCGTCACCATAGGTCCGGTGGACGCGCCGGTTCGCCTGTCCGCAGCCACGATGGATGGCGCGATGGGCGCGAAGGGTTTCGCGGGTCGTCTGACGGGTGCAGGCGGGCGGATCGGCTCCGTCCCGCTGATCGTCGAGCAAGGCAGCGGGGACTGGCGGTTCTCCGACGGCGCGCTGGCCCTCAAGGCCGCGATCATGGTCCGGGACGCGCAGGCGCCCGCCCGCTTCAATCCCTTGTCGGTGCCCGATTTCGTATTGACGATGATGGACGGCCGCGTCGCCGCGAGGGGCACGCTGACGGCTGCGGGCAGCGGCGTGAAGGTCGCGGACGTCGACGTCGCCCATGCACTGGGCAGCGGCGCCGGCCATGCCGACATCGCCGTACCGGGCCTGACCTTCGGCCCCTCGCTCCAGCCCGAACAACTGACCGACCTCACCAAGACGCTGATCGCCAATGTCGTGGGCACGGTGAAGGGGAAAGGGCGGATCGACTGGACCGGATCCAACGTCACCAGCAGCGGCACCTTCCGCACCGACGACGCCAGCCTTGCCGCTGCTTTCGGCCCGGTGGAAGGGCTGTCGGGCGAGATCCGCTTCACCGATCTCCTGAACCTCGTCACCGCGCCGGGGCAGGAGGTGCGGATCAAGTCAGTCAACCCCGGCGTAGAGGTGCGCGACGGCGTGGTGCGCTACCGACTGGAACCGAATCTCAAGGTACGGGTGGAAGGAGGTGGCTGGCCTTTCTCGGGCGGCCAGCTGATCCTGCTGCCCACCACCATGGATTTCAGCGCGGACGTCGATCGCTACCTGACCTTCCGCGTGGTCGGGCTGGATGCCGGGGCGTTCATTCAGGCGATGGAGCTGGAGAATATCTCCGCCACCGGCACGTTCGACGGCATCATGCCGCTGATCTTCAATGCGCAGGGCGGCCGCATATCCGGCGGCGTCCTGGTCGCGCGGCAACAGGGCCTGCCGCCGCTCATCATGCCCGAAGGCGTGCTGCCGACCATCCCCGCCTGCGATCCCAACCGCCAGTCCGGCGTCCTTTCCTATGTCGGCCCCGTCTCGAACGAACAGGTGGGTGTGATGGGCAAGCTCGCCTTCGATGCGCTCAAGAACCTGCAATATAAATGCCTGACCATCCTGATGGACGGCGCGCTGGACGGCGAAATGGTCACCAACGTCGTGTTTAACGGCGTTAACCGCAACAAGATCGGCGACGCGCCGGCCGGGATCGCGCGCAGCTTCATCGGCCTGCCGTTCCTGTTCAACGTCCGCATCTCCGCGCCTTTCCGTGGCTTGCTGGACACGGCCCGCTCCTATGTCGATCCGACGCAGACGATCCGGGACGAGATCGGAAGGCAGGCCGAGGAAAAGATGCGCGCCGCCCAGGTTCAGGGGCTTGCGGTTCAGCCTCTGGAAAGCGACAAGGCGATAGATAGGGAAGCGAAATGAAGAAGCGAGCAATCATCGTCGCCGGGCTGTCCGGCATTGCGCTGGGGGGATGCATTCAGGTGAAGGCGCCCGACAAGCCGATCGAAATCAACCTGAACGTCAAGGTGCAGCAGGAAGTCGTCGTGCGCCTGCAACGCGACGCGCAGACGCTGATCCAGAATAATCCGGAGTTGTTCCCGCAATGACACGCAAGATCCTCATGATCGCCGCCGGAGCCGCGGTTGCGCTGGCGAGCGGCCTCGTACTCACCGCTCCTGCGCGCGCGCAGTCGGGCGCGGTCGCCGCCGCGCTCAACGCCGGCACGGTCGGCGAGCAGGCGGACGGCTATCTGGGCGTTGTCGGTTCGGTCGGCGCGGACGTCCGCTCCGAAGTCGATTCGATCAACATCAAGCGCCGGGCGGCCTACACCCAGCTCGCCAGCCAGCGCGGCGTGACGGTACAGGATGTCGCCGCCGCCACCGCTTGCCAGACGCTCGGCCGCCTCAAGCAGGGGCAGGCCTACCGCGTCGGCGGCGGCGCCTGGCAGACGAAGGGCGCAGGCCCGATCGCGCTGCCCGCCTATTGCGCCACGGCGGGCTGATCGGGCAGGGCGTGTGGCGGACTTTCACCCGCCCTTCGTCCGCAGCGGATGGTCCTTCTCTTAGCAGGTTGACTATCCGCCATCCCCTTTCTAAACGGGCCGCGCCTTGACGGGTGCAGCCGCAAGCGCCATGCCGCCGCGACGACAGGTCGCGGAGGATCATCATGGCGGCGGATACACCCGGACAGAACCCGGCAGGGGAGGACGCGCGGATCAGCTCGCTCGAAGAGCGGATCGCACGTGCCGAACATGTCGAAAAGGTCAGGCAGGGGGCGACGGAGCAGCAGGCGGACGACGGGTCTCGCCTCGGCAACCGGGTGCTCGCTGAACTGATCGGCGGTCTTGTCGGCGGTGCGTTGATTGGCTGGGTCTTGGACAAGCTGTTCGACACATCCCCATGGCTTCTGCTCGTCTTCCTCGGTCTCGGGATCGTGGCGGCGTTCAGGAACATCATCAGATTGACGACGGTAAAGCGTCCCGACCAATAGGGGCGCTTTAATCATAGTCCGAAGACGTGAACGTTACAGGGGTCAACGTGGCAGAATCCGGCAAGATCGATCCGATGCACCAATTCGCTATCGAACCGCTGTTCGGTACGGATCATTGGTCGGTCGGCGGCTATAATCTCGCCTTCACCAACAGCGCGCTGTACATGGTGCTGGCCGCCGTGGTGCTGTGGATCTTCGTGATCGGCGGCATGAAGCGCGAGCTGGTGCCGGGCCGCTGGCAGATGGCGGTCGAGTATATGACCGGCTTCATCAAGAACCTGCTGATCGCCAACATCGGCGACAAGGGCCGGAAATACATCCCCTACGTATTCTCGCTCTTCATGTTCATCCTGTTGGCGAACCTCCTGGGCCTGCTGCCGCTCGGACTTTTCGGGCTGCACCCCTTTACCTTCACCAGCCATTTCACGGCTACCGGCGTGCTCGCCATCATGAGCTTCTCGATCGTGCTGATCGTCGGCTTCTGGAAGCATGGTCTGCACTTCTTCTCGCTGTTCGTGCCGCATGGCACGCCGGCGCTGATGGTGGTGCCACTCTTCTTCATCGAACTCGTGTCCTTCATGGTTCGCCCCTTCAGCCTCGGCTTGCGACTGTTCGTCGCCATGACGGCCGGCCACGTGCTGCTGAAGGTGCTTGCGGGCTTCGTCATCAACAGCGCCAACGCCTCGCCGGCGCTGGGTCTGACCGTCGGCACCGCCAGCTTCATCCTGATGATCGGCATCAGCGCGCTGGAGATGCTGGTCGCGGTCATCCAGGCCTATGTGTTCGCGCTGCTGACCTCGGTCTATCTGAACGACGCCGAGAACCTGCACTGAGTTTCGCAATTTCATCAACGTTTTTGACTGTTTAACAAGGGAGTTTACGACATGGACGCAGAAGCCGCAAAGCTGCTCGGTGCTGGCCTGGCCGCAATCGGTGCGGGCATCGCCGCCCTGGGTGTGGGCAACGTCTTCAGCGCGTTCCTGGAAGGCGCGCTGCGCAACCCGGGCGCCGCTGACGGCCAGCAGGGCCGCCTGTTCATCGGTTTCGCCGCGGCGGAACTTCTGGGTCTGCTGGCGTTCGTCATCGCCATGATCCTGGTGTTCGTGGCCTGACACGCATTTGAAGCGGGCGGGGCGGCGTGAGGAGCGCCGCGCCCGCCCGCTCCACCGAATATTTGACCGCCCTCCTACCGGACGGACCCGTAATATGCCTCAAATCGCGCAAATCGCCGATACCTATGCCAGCCAGATATTCTGGCTGCTGGTGACGTTCGGCTTCGTCTTCTTCGTCATTGGCCTGGGCATGGTGCCGAAGGTTCAGGGCACGGCGGACGCGCGCGACGCGAAGATCAGCGGCGATCTGGACGCGGCGAAGGCGGCGTTCGCCCGCGCTGACGAGGCGGAGGCGGATTACCGCACCCGCGACGCCGAAAACCGCGCCGCCGCCCAGGCGGTCGTGGCGAAGGCGAAGGCGGATGCGGCCAAGGCATCGGAAGCGCAGCTTGCCGCTGCCGACGCTGAAGTCGCGACCAAGATCGCTGCGGCGGAAGCACGCATCCAGGCCGCGAGCGACGCGGCGCTGGCACAGATCGAAACCGTCGCCGCCGACGCGGCGCGCGACATGGTGGTGCGCATTTCCGGCGTCGAAGCGTCGGAAGAAGCGGCCCGTAACGCAGTAAAGGCGGCACTGGCCCATGGCTGAGGCAGCAGCACAGCATCAGGGCGACGCGCCCAATCTCGAACAGGCCATCCATGCCGAAGGGCTGGAACCGGTCGGCACCGTCGCCCATGAAGGCGTGGCGCCCCATACCGATCCCAAGGCAGTGGGCATGGACGCGACCGCCTGGGTCAGTCTGGCCATGGCGGTGTTCATCCTGATCCTGCTGGTCAAGAAGGTGCCCGGCCTGATCGGCAAGGCGCTGGATGGCCGCATCGCGCAGATCCGGGAGCAGCTCGCAGAAGCATCGAAGCTGCGCGCCGAAGCCGAAACGCTGAAAGCGGAATATGAGGCGAAGCTCGCCGCTGCGACTGGTGAGGCCGAAGCGATGCGCAAGGCTGCCGAACATGAAGCCGAAGGGCTGATCGCCGACGCACGCGCGAATGCCGAGGCGCTGGTGGTTCGCCGCCAGAAGATGGCGGAAGACAAGATCGGCGCGGCGGAGCGGGCTGCCATTGCCGGCATCCGCGCCAAGGCGGTGAGCGCAGCCACGACGGCCGCCGCCACCCTCATCGCGCAGGGACATGACGCCAGCGCGGACAAGGCGCTGGTGGATCGGGCGATCAACGGTCTCGGCACCGTCAACTGACGGCTTCAACCGATGGCATTAAAGGGTCGATGCGCGCTGTCGCATCGGCCCTTTTGCTGTCCTACAATGCGGCCGGATCGCTACAGGATGAACAGGCGGGGGAAGGCCTGCCGCGTAACATTCGAACGCAAGACGGAAATTTAAAGCCGATTTCTACGGGAAATGGGCGAAGTTAAGCGGGCGGTTTCCTATCGCTCGCCCGCGCCGGATCTCAGTGCGCCAGCGCTTCCACCAGCGCCTTGACCTTCTTCTGCCGCCATTGGGGCAGCGGTGCGATCAGCCAGTAGGCAAGAGGCGTGGGGCTGGCATCCCCCACCTGCCGCACCCGGCCCGATTCCAGATCCGCCTGCGCCAGCAGCAGCGGCACGCGCGCGCGTCCGAAGCCGCTCGCCGCCGCCTCGATCGCCAGCCCCCCGTCCGCCACCCGGATGACGGCCGGTGCGTCGCCTGCGGGGCAGCCCGGCCAGTCGATGCTGTAATCGGGGCCGCCCGCCGCCGCCTCGACTGTCACATAGGCGGCCTCGCCTATCTTCACCCCTTCATGCTCTCCCGGCCCTTCGCTCAGGCGCAGCGCGATGTCCAGATTGGCCTCGGTGAAGTCCAATGCCTCGTCCGCGGCAATGAGCTGGAAGGTCAGGTCGGGCTGCCCGGCAGCATAGGCAGCGAGGCGCGGCTGCAGCCACTTGGCGCTGATGTCGCGCGGCGCGGCGATGGTCAGCGCATTGCTCGACTGCCCCGCCTGCATCGCCCGCACCGCTTCCTCGAACTCCAGGAAGCCGGCGCGGAGCGCATCCAGTCCCGCTTCCGTCTCCGGCGTCAGTTCCAGGCCCTTTGGCGTGCGGCGGAACAGGACCACGCCCAGCATGTCCTCCAGCGCGCGAATCTGCTGCCCCACGGCCGCCGGCGTGACCGCCAGCTCGTCCGCCGCGCGGGTGAAGGACAGGTGCCGCGCTGCCGCGTCCAGCACGCGCAGGCCGTTCAGCGGCAAATGGGTCCGCTTCATTCGGCCACCGCAGGCGCGATCAGGGCGAAATGGGGAATGGCGACACTGAACGTCTCGCCGCCGGCGCCGATCATCCGATAGCTGCCTTTCATCGAACCGGTGGGCGTGTTGAGCGGACAGCCCGACACATAATCATAGCTTTTGCCGGGTTGCACGACCGGCTGTTCGCCGACCACGCCGTCACCCTCCACGCTATGCTGCCCGCCGCGCCCGTCCGTGATGATCCAGTGGCGCGTCAGCAGTTGCACAGGCTCGTCGCCGATATTTTCGATCCGGATATGATAGGCCCAGAACCAGCGGCCCCGGTCCGGCTCCGACTGTTCGGGCAGGAAGGTGACGGCGACATGCACGGTGATGTCCCGCGTGGTCGCATGAAAGGGGAAAAGCGCGTTCACCGCCATGAAATGCGCTCCAATTCCCTCGTCCGTCAACGCCCTATCGCGCGCAGGGCCTGATCAAAGTCGGCGATCACGTCGTCCGGGTCTTCCAGGCCGACGTTGAGCCGCAGCATATCCTCCGTGATGCCGACTTCCAGCCGAGCTGCTTCCGCCATGCCATAATGGGTGGTGGAGGCGGGATGCGTCATCAGCGACCGCGAATCGCCGATATTGTTGCTAATGTCGACCAGCTCCAGCGCGTTGAGCAGGCCGTGCGCCTCCGCTCGCCCGCCGCCGACATAGAGCGAGAAGATCGGCCCGGCCATCGCCATCTGCCGCATCGCAAGGTCATGCGCCGGATGGCTCTCCAGCCCCGGATACAGAACCTTGGGTAGGCGACTTTCGAGGAAGCGGGCGACCTTCAGCGCATTCTCGCTCTGCCGACGGATGCGCAGGTCCAGCGTTTCCAGCCCTTTCAGCACCACCCAGGCGTTGAAGGGCGACAGCGTCGGCCCGGTATTGCGGTGGAAGGGTAGCAGCACGGTGTCGATCCACTCGCGCGTGCCGCACACCGCCCCGGCCAGCACCCGGCCCTGCCCGTCCATCATCTTGGTGGCGCTGTAGGCGACGACATCCGCGCCCAGGTCCATCGGCCGCTGGAGCGCCGGCGTGGCGAAGGCATTGTCGACGACCGTGGTGATGCCCCGCGCCTTGGCGATGGCGCACACAGCCGCGATGTCCACCACGTCCATGGTCGGGTTGGCGGGCGTTTCGAAGAAGAAGACCTTGGTGTTGGGCCTCGCGGCCGCCTCCCATGCGGCGGTGTCATGACCGTCGATGGTGGTGGTTTCGATGCCGAATTTGGGCAGCAGCGTGTCGACCAGCCAACGGCAGGAGCCGAACGCAGCTTTTGCCGCGACCACATGATCGCCCGCCGAAAGCTGGCACAGCAGCGCTGCCGTCATCGCCGCCATCCCTGTCGCGGTGGCGCGGCACGCCTCCGCGCCTTCCAGCAGGGCGATACGCTGCTCCAGCATCTCGACCGTGGGATTTTGCAGGCGGCTGTACGTCATGCCGACCTGCTCGCCGGCGAAGCGCGCGGCGGCATCCTCAGCCCGGTCGTAGCAATAGCCGCTGGTCAGGAACAGGGCTTCGGACGTCTCGCCAAATTCGCTGCGCGCCGTGCCGCCCCGGACCGCCAGCGTCGCCGGCTTCCAGTTGCGCGTGATCTCCGGGTTCTGGCCGCTCTTCCGCTTCATATCGCCTTCCGCATATCCTGATGCACGCGCGGCGTTGCGCCGCCCAATATTTCCGCCATCTGGCTCCTGTCGCCATTACCGCCCGACAGGATAACCGCAACCCGCTTCCCCGCCATCGCCTCCTTTTCTTGGATCAGCGCGGCGAGCGCCACCGCGCCCGCGCCCTCGGCCAGATTGTGGGTGTCTTCCCAATAGATGCGAATCGCCTCGGCTACCTCGTCGTCGGTGACAGCGACAAAGCGGTCGGCGCGCGGCCCGAAATAATCGAGCGCTGCCTGCACTGGCGTACAGACTGCCACCCCGTCGGCAAAGGTGTAGGCGGTCGGGTTGGCGACCAGCCGCCCTTCGTCGAAGCTGCGCTTGGCGGCGTCCACATGGGCGGACACGACGCCGACCACCTTCGTCTTGAGTCCCAGCGCGTCGCGCGCGGCGATGGTGCCGCAGAGCCCCGATCCGCACCCCACCGGCACGTAGACGGTGTCGATGTCCGCCACCGCATCGAACAGTTCCAGGCCGTAGCTGGCGACGCCGCGGACCAGTTCCTCATGATAGGGCGGCACCATGTACAGCCCCTGTTCCTGCGAAAGGCGCATCGCTTCGGCCTTGGCGCTGTCGAAGTCGTGGCCATGTTCGATCAGGGTCGCGCCGAACGCGCGCATGGCGGCGTTCTTTTCCTGCGCATTGCCATGCGGGACAAGGATGGTGATGCCAAGGCCCGCGGCGGTCGCGGCGCGCGCCTGCGCCTGCCCGTGATTGCCGCGCGTGGCGGTGATGATGCCCGAAACGTGCGGGTGGGTACGGCGCAGCCAGTCGATATAGGTGATCGCCCCGCGCGCCTTGAACGCGCCGGTGGGCAGGTGGTTCTCATGCTTCACCCACAGGTCACATCCCGTGCGGGCGGCCAGCAGCGGCCAGGCATATTGCGGCGTCGGCGGCATCTGCGCGTGGACCATGGCGGCGGCGGCGCGGAGCGACGGAAGGGAGAAGTCGGTCATCCCACGCCCCTAGCGATCCCGCCGCGTCACCGACAGGACCGGTGCCGCGGGATTGGACCGGGGCGTTCAGGCCGCGATTCGACGGTCTTTGCCGAGCAGAGGATGAAGATGCGCTTCTTCCCACGCCATCCGTTCGCGCAGTTCGTCCTGCAGCGCGAGGACCGCCTTGCGATAGGTGGGCCAGTCGGTCGCAATCTGCGCCGGCGTCCAGCACTTCACATGCTCGCTGTAGCGCAGGAACAGCGCCACGATGCCGCGATGATGGTCGCGAACCACCTGCTCCTGCTCCGGCGGCAGGTCGGCGCGGGGCAGGGCGCTGGTCATCGCTTCCTCGCGCGCCATATGGTCGCGGAACAATTGGGAAAAGGCGATGCGCTTCTGCGCCAGCGTCGGCATGTCGTCGGGGCTTGCCCCTTCCATCGCCCGAGCGAAATCCAGCATCAGCACGCGCAAGTCGGCATGACCCTGCGTCAATTCGGTTATCATAGATTAAGCGATCCCTGTTTTTACCTAGATCGGCCCGGGCACGATAATCTTTAGCTTTTCCGCGAAATAAAGCGCCTCAAAGCGCCGCAAGCACGGCGTCCGCCATCTCCACGGTGGTCATGGCACCGCCAAGGTCCGCCGAGCGCGCGCCGCCCCGCAGCGCACCGGCCACGGCGGCTTCGATCCGGTCCGCCTGTTCGGGCAGGTTCAGCGAGTAGCGCAGCATCATCGCCGCCGACAGGATGGTCGCCAGCGGATTGGCCTTGCCGGTGCCCGCGATGTCGGGCGCGGAACCGTGGATCGGCTCATAGAGGCCCTGATTGCCTTCGTTCAGCGTGGCGGAGGCCAGCATGCCGATGGACCCGACGCACATGCTCGCCTGATCGGACAGGATGTCGCCGAACAGGTTGCCGGTGACGATGACGTCGAACTGGCCTGGGTTACGGACCAGCTGCATCGCGGCATTGTCCACATACATGTGGCTGAGCGCCACGTCGGGATAGTCGGCCGACACCGCGATCACCGTGTCGCGCCACAGCTGGCTCGTTTCCAGCACATTGGCCTTGTCCACGGAGCAGAGCTTGCCGCGCCGCGCGCGCGCCGCCTGGAAACCGGCATGGGCGATGCGGCGGACTTCGGCTTCGTTATAGGACATGACGTCATAGCCTTCGCGCAGACCGTCGGCGGTGGTGCGGAAGCCCTTTTCGCCGAAATAGACGTCGCCATTGGTTTCCCGCACGATCAGCAGGTCGATGGCGGCGGCGACTTCCGGCTTCAGCGCGGATTCGTTCGCCAGTTCGGGGAAGACCTTCGCCGGGCGCAGGTTGGAAAAGAGGCCCAGATGTTTGCGCAGGCCCAGGATCGCCTGCTCGGGGCGAAGGTGCCGCTCCAGCGCGTCGCAATCGGGATCGCCCACCGCCCCGAAAAGGATCGCATCGGCGCGCTTCGCCAGCTCCAGCGTCTCGGGCGGAAGCGGATGGCCGACCGCCTTGTAGGCCGCGCCACCGACCAGCCCCTCTTCATAAGTCAGGCCCGGTATCGCCAGCGCATCCAGCACGCGCTTCGCCTGGGCGACGATTTCGGGGCCGATGCCGTCTCCGGCGAACAGGGCGATGAGCATGTCGTGTTCCTTACCAATCGTGCGGATGGCCTTTTGCGTAAGAAAAGGCTCCGTCGTGCGCGCAGGCCTTTGCAGAACGAACCTGCTTTAGGCAACCGCTCTTTTCAGTCGCTCCACGAGCCGTTCGCGCGCGGCCAGCACGTCGCTGCGCCTTTCGGTGAGGATCGAGCGTTCGAGGAAGAAGCCCGTCAGCCGCAGCCCGTCGATGATCTGCGCCCAGTCGCCCGCGCCGCCCGCCAGCAGGAAGGGGGGGAGGGGCAGCAGCCGCTCCTCATAGCCGAGCGCGCCCGCCCGACTGACCGCCGCCGCGCTACGCGGGCTGACGAAGGCGAGATCGTCCGCGCCGCCGAGCGCCGCGCAGCGCGTGAGATCGAGGCCGAAGCCCAGTTCCGCGAGCAGCAGCAGTTCGTACCGCACCAGCGCCGCCGCCCATCCCCGCGCCGCCGGGGCCGCCTCCACCGCGTCGAGCAGGCCGGAAAAGGCCTGATGCAAGGCAGGGTAGGGCGTTCCTTCGGGCAGGGCGGCGGCGGTCAGGGCGCAGCTCCAGTCGATCGCGGCAGCGGGCAAAGGTTCGGCGTGGAGCGGGGCGCGGCTGTGCGCCAGCTCGACCGTCAGGCCCGCCAATTGCTCGTCGGTGCGGGCGCGGAAATCCGCCTTCACCACATTTCCGGGCATCAGCACCGGCCGCATCGCCCGCGACCTTCCTCCGCGCACATAGCCGGGCAGCAGGCCGTGGTCGGGCGTCAGCAGCCGCGCGATCGCGCCATGTTCGCCATGGTGGCGCACGGCGCAGACGATGGCGGTGGTGGTGAGGGACGGCATCGAGTCGCCTTTTAGATGCGGTTGTTGCCAGGGTCACGCATGGGTCACGCCGCCGAAGTTCACACCATAACAGGGCACGGAAAAGCGACGTTTAGCGGGCAAATCGCGCCTCCGACGCGCCGCCGACGCGTCCGTTACGCAACGGGGACGCGTCGCATGGATCATCGCGATGCACTGGTGACGCGTCGGTAAGGTCACGGGTTGGTCATCGTGGAAGGGCGGGGCGAGGGCGGAACGGCGGTGCGGGAGGATCTGCGTCATCCGACAGGATAGATCAGAGAAAATCCTACATTGGTAGTGGGTTGTTGGGGTGCATTGGCAGGCGCGTGACTCACATCGAGGCGGGCTTGGCGGCGCAACAGCCCTCCCCGCTGCGACTAGCGCGCTGCACGCGCAAGTCTCGCTGCCCCTCCCGCCTGCGGGAGGGGGTATCTGGTGAC
>JACESO010000085.1 GCA_013911745.1 Sphingobium sp.
TGGGTGAACTCCACGTCGAGCGTCCGCTGCCGTTCGCGTGCCTGCGCCGCTGCCAACGCGGCCTGCGCGGCCTGAAGGCGCGACCGGATCGCATCGATTTCGCTCGCCGATACCGCTTCATCGCCAGTCAACCGTTGCACGCGCGCATAATCGCTCTGGGCAAGCAGCAATGCGCTACGCGCCGAGGCACTGTTCGCGCGTGCTTCGGCAAGAGCCGCCAGGAAAGGGCGTTGGTCGATCGTGAAGAGCAACTGGCCCTGACGGACATAGTCGCCGTCGCGAAAGTGGATGGCCGTGACCGCACCCGACACGCGCGGACGGATTTCGACTGTCTGACTGGGCGCGAACCGCCCGACATAATCATCCCACTGCGTCACCGCTCGCAGCAGGGGCGCCGCTACACCGACAGCGGCGATCGGTGCAGCTGACGCCTGTGCTTCCGGCTGGGCCGCGAATTTCCAGGCGACGCCGCCCAGCAGCAATATGCCGATCGCCGCCCAGGCAGCTCGTCGCTTCACCCGGCTTCCCGACACGGAAAGATCGACATCCTTTGTCTGGCCGTCTTGCTCGATCTTGGTCACCATATTCATGCACGAGGCCCCTTCAACGCACGACGAGCCGCTGTCACGGCAGACAGCAAGGTTTCGAGCTGCCCTTCGGTAAATCCAGCCGCCAGAAAGTTGTCGATCGACGAAGGACGAACGGCAAAACCCTGATGCCAGGCTTCAACAGCGAGACGCCGCAACGCCTCCAGCTTACCGTCCGCCAGCTGGAAATGGGGCTGCGGACCGAACAGGATCGTCTTCAGCCGGGACCAGCGGCCAGGGGCGCGAAGAGACGCCATTCCATCGGTTCGCGCGATCTGCACGATCTGCCATTCCGCAGTGGTAAATCCTTGTGCAGCCGTCCTGATGCGTTCGCGCATTGCAGGCAAAGCAAGTCCGGCCCCCGCCGCCGGCAGCGGCTGGGCGAAATCTACATACGCCATATTCAAACCCCTTGTTGAACGCCCATGGCGACGGGGAGGCGAACGGGCTGCTCGCCCGTGACGCCTGGATCGTCCCATGATCGTGCAAAACCGATGAACCGGGTCACACCCGATCAGCGGGAAAGACAATGGTCGCAGCCGCCATTCAGCGGTCCGCTCTCATATCCGTTGGTCAAGTCAGACAGTCATCAGCATAACATGCTCCTTCAAGGCAAAGCCTCACCGGAATTCATACTGAATGGTATATAATGCAGAGCAGCATTGCGTCAACGGCTTTTTTATACCGATCGGTATTTTTCCGTAAACGCTTGTTTAGACGTTATTTATTTAGTCGGCCACATGGCCAATGTCGTATGAACCAACTGCTCAAGCTGATGGCGGCTTGCTCCGCCACTTGCCTGCACGCCCATGCCCTGGATCACGGCCGTCAAATAGGTGGCCAGAGCCGCGGGTTCGACACCGTCCGGCAGATCCCCTTCCTCCTGCGCCCGCTCAAGCCGCTCAACGAGCGCCTTGTCCGACGATGCCCGCCGGGCAATTACATCCGCCTTGATGGAGTCGGCCTGCGTCGTGCAGGCTACCATGCTGATGACTCCGAGACAGGCACGCGGGTCATTACCCCCCGTCTGAATGTCCAGCGTCCCACGCAGCAGCCGCTCCGCCACGCCCCGTGCCGTAGGCTCCTGCAAGGCCGAACGCATGTAGCAGAGCTTGTCTCGCTCGTAGAGGTCCAACGCTTTATGAAACAAGGCTTCCTTGTTGCCGAAGCAGGCATAAAGGCTGGGTTTGGTAATCCCCATCGCTTCGGTCAATTCGGCAAGGGAGGCGCCCTCATAGCCTTTTTCCCAAAATACCGTGAGCGCGGCCGACAAAGCCTCCTCAGGATCGAATTCCCTGGGACGTCCCCTGGTTACAGATTCCGCAGCGCTTTTCATACCGGACGGTATATAGTGCGATTGGTCCGCCTGTCCACCCCAAGCACCTCAAGGGGCATCGCACAGTCGATCGGCATGCCAGTTCAAGTGGTCCGCCATGAAGGTGGATACGAAATAATAGCTATGATCGTAGCCCGGCTGTATCCGTAAAGTGAGGGGCTGTCCCGCGCGCTGGCAGGCTGCCGCGAAAAGCTCCGGCTTCAACTGCTCTGCAAGAAACGAATCCGCGTCGCCCTGATCGATCAGGATGTCGGGCATCCGCGCGCCGTCCTCCACCAATGCGACGGCATCATGACGCCGCCAGAGTTCCCTATCATCCCCGATGTAGGTCTCGAACGCCTTTTGACCCCATGGAACCTGCGACGGCGCGACGATGGGAGAGAAGGCGGACACCGCGCGAAAGCGTCCCGTCATGCGCAGCGCCATGGTCAGGGCACCGTGGCCGCCCATGGAATGGCCCATGATCGACTGACGCTGCATATCGGCCGGATATTCCCGCTCGATCAATGCCGGCAGTTCATCCGCTATATAGGACCACATCCGGTAATGCTGCGCATAGGGGGACCGGGTCGCGTCGACATAAAAGCCGGCCCCGAGTCCCAGATCATAGCTACCCTGCGGATCGTCGGGGACGTCATTACCGCGCGGGCTGGTATCCGGCGCCACCAAAATCAATCCCAACTCGGCACAGGCGCGACGATATTCCCCCTTTTCGGTCACATTGGCATGGCTGCAGGTCAAACCAGACAAATACCAGACGACCGGCAGCCTGACGCCTTCTTCATGCGGCGGGACATAGACGGAGAAGGTCATGTCCGTACCGGTGGAGGAGGATGCGTGCCGGCAAACTTCTTGCCTTCCGCCGAAGGCAACATGACTCTCGAGGATGTCCATCATCAGTAGAGGACAACGCTACGAATAGACTCGCCCTGGTGCATCAGGTCGAACCCCTTGTTTATCTCTTCAAGACTGAGGACATGGGTGATCATAGGATCGATTTCTATCTTCCCGTTCATATACCAGTCGACGATCTTCGGCACGTCGGTCCGGCCTTTCGCCCCGCCGAAAGCGGTGCCCTTCCACACCCGTCCCGTCACCAGCTGGAATGGACGGGTGCTGATTTCCTTGCCGGCTTCGGCCACCCCGATGATGATGCTTTCGCCCCACCCCCGATGGCAGCATTCCAGCGCGGTCCGCATGACGTCCGTATTACCGGTCGCGTCGAAGCTGTAGTCGGCGCCTCCGTCCGTCAGTTTCAGCACCTCGGCAATCACATCTTCCCGGCTTTTGCCCTTCCCGTTGATGAAATGCGTCATGCCGAACCGACGCCCCCATTCCTCGCGGTCCGCATTGATGTCGACACCGACGATGACGTCCGCACCCACCATCCGCGCGCCCTGGATAACGTTGAGGCCGATGCCCCCGAGGCCGAACACGACCACCTTTTCGCCCACTTGGACCTTGGCGGTGTTGACCACGGCCCCCACACCAGTGGTCACGCCGCAACCGACATAGCAGCTAGTCTGAAAGGGCGCATCGTCGCGAATTTTCGCCACCGCTATCTCGGGCAGCACGGTGAAGTTGGAGAAGGTCGAACAGCCCATATAGTGGTAGATCGGCTGCCCCTTGTAGGAGAAGCGGGTCGTGCCGTCGGGCATCAGGCCCTTGCCCTGCGTTACGCGGATGGCAGTGCACAGATTGGTCTTGCCCGACAGGCAGCTTTTGCACTGGCGGCATTCGGGCGTGTAGAGTGGAATAACGTGGTCCCCCGGCATGACACTGGTCACGCCCGGCCCGACTTCCCGCACGATCCCAGCCCCTTCGTGCCCGAGCACCGACGGAAAGATGCCCTCGCTGTCGAACCCGTCCAGCGTGTAGGCATCGGTGTGACAGATGCCCGTCGCCATGATCTCGACCAGCACCTCCCCTGCCTTCGGGCCCTCCAGGTCCAGCTCTACGATCTCGAGGGGCTTCTTGGCCTCGAAAGCCACGGCGGCGCGGGTTTTCATGATTTGTCTCCAGCAAGATGAGCTGACGGCGCGTTCGTCCCGTAGCCTCTAGCAAGATTGCATCGAGGCGATAAAGCCCTGTTTGAGATCACCTCTTCCCCGTTCCAGTCCACGGGCGACAGGGCCGCGTCAAGTTTGCCGAAGCGCACGGGCCGGTCGAACGGACAGAAGTGGGAGAGAGCCTGCCATGCCGATGACGAGTGTCAGCATCGCGCCAGCCGCCAACGTCGCCAGCACGATGCTCCAATCAGGCGCCCAGGAGAATTTAAACAGCTGCACGATGACGTACCAGGCCGCCGCGCTGCCAAGAGCCAATGCCAATATGGACAACAGCACGGCGAGCAATGCATATTCCACTGCCTGTCCACCAAGCAATTGCGCCCGCGTCGCGCCTAGCGTCTTCAAAATGATACTGTCATAGACGCGCGACTGCCGGGAAGCGGCTATCGCCCCCACCAGAACGGCGATGCCGGCCCAAATCGCGACTGACGCTGCGACGAGGATGGCCCGTGCCATTTGCGAGAGGATCGTCCCAACCTGATCGATGACATCGGACACGGCAATGACAGAAGCCCCCGGAAAGGCCGCGAGAACCGCCCTTGCCACGGCGGTGGCGTGGCGCGGATCCATCGTGACGGTTGCCGCCACGGTATGCGGAGCGGAGCGGAGCGTATCCGGCGTGAAAACCATGATATAGTTGAAGCCCATCGTATCCCAATTTACCTTGCGCAGGGAGGCGACGCGCGCTTTGATCTCCCGGCCGAGTACGGATACGGTCAGCGTGTTGCCCACGCCTATGCCCAGCAGCCTTGCCGCTTCGACATCCAGCGAGACAAGCGCCGACCCTCGATAATCTGCCGGCCACCATCGTCCTTCCACCAGATCGCTGCCTTCAGGCAACGTGGCGCTGTAGGTCACACCGCGCTCTCCGCGAAGGAACCACGCCCCCTCTGGAAGAGCTTTCAGCTCCGCTACGCGTTGATCGCCATAGGCCGTGATCGTCCCGCGCAATACGGGAACGATGTTGAGCCGGGCGTCCGCCGCTTGTCCCTCCACGATCCGTCGGAATTCTGCCTGCCTGTGCGCAGGGACATCCAGCACTATCTGGGCAGGCGCCTTTTCTGGCACGACACTCCGCAATTCTGCGTCCAGGCTGGTCTGGATCGCCGCCAGCGTGACGAAGAGCGTCAAGGCGAGACCCAACGCAACCACCAGAGAGACGGTCGATGCTCCCGGCCGATGCAGATTGGCGATCGCCATGCGCAGCAGCGGCCGCCGCGCCCGTGGAAGACCGCGCGCGAGGCGGCGAATGGCCGCGCCAACCGCGACGAGCAGCAACAGCGTCAAAGCCACGCCAGCAATCACCCCGGCTGAAAAAACCGGCTGTTGCGCCGTGACGAGCACCAGCAGGATGAGCACGACCGCAGCGCCGATCATTCCGATCAGGCTCCGCCGGTCGAGGATGGCCCGCGGGTCCACCGCGCCCCGGAAAATGGCTGCCGCCGGTTCGCTGCGCGCACGCGCGAGAGGCGGGAAGGTGAAGATGAATGCGACGAGCAGTCCATAGGCTGCGCTCGTAGCCAGGGGCACCGGGTGAAGGCCGAAGCCGGGTTGTACCGGAAGCGCGTCGCCCGCAACCGAGATGATCAGCAGCGGCAGGATCGCGCCCGCGATCAATCCCGCACCGATGCCAAGGAGCGCGACGGCGGCGATCTGTAGCCGATATATGCGTCCTATGTCCGACGATGTCGCACCAAGAACCTTGAACGTCGCGATGCTGTCGCGCTTGCCCGCAAGGTAGGAGGCTACACCGTTGCTGACTCCGATGCCGGCTATCACCAGCGCAGCAAGGCCGATCAGAGACAGGAACTGGCCCATCTGGTCGATGAAGCGGTTGGCGCCTGGGGCCGCGCGTTTCCAATCCTTGAATACCCATCCTTCGGTCGCCCGCGCGCGCTCCCAATCGCGCCGCACGGCAGCGGGATCGTATCGAGGCAGCAGTTTGATGCGATATTTGGCCGTATAGAGGCTGCCTGGCTGGATCAGTTGCGTTCGCTTTAGCCCTTCGAGCGAGAGGATGGCGACCGGCCCGAGGGTAAAGCCTTCGCCCAGCCGGTCGGGTTCATCGGTGATGACGTCGGATATAACGAAGTCAGCCGATCCATAATGAAGAGGGTCGCCCGGACGCACATTCAATCGTTCGGCCAGCGCTTCGCTCACCAGAATCTGGTTCACGCCCAGAGGACGGTAAGCCGATCCCTTTAGCCGCAAAGTTCCATAGAGCGGGTATAGTCTGTCGACGGCTTTAAGCTCCGTCAGTACCGGAACCACTTGTGGGCGACCCACGCGCGCGACAGGCTGGGCCATCGCGCGCGTTCGGATCGTTTCACTGACCGTGCCAAGTTGGCGAAAAGCCTGCTTATCACCGAAACCAGCCTCACGCTGCGTCATGGCGATTTCGATGTCGCCGCCAAGGATGACTCGGCCACGATCACCCAATTCCTGCGTGATCGCGCTCGTAAGGCTGCCAATGGCGGCCAGTGCCGCGACCCCTAAGAACAGACAGACGAAGAGTAGACGCAGGCCGCGAAATCCCAGATGAAGATCACGGCGCGCGACGGACCAGGCTGCGCCCCAGCTCAGAGCGTTCATGCCGCGCGGTCCGCGACGATCCGTCCGTCCTGCATTTCCACGATCCGCCCGCACCGCTGCGCCAGACGCGGATCATGCGTGATGATGACAAGCGTGGCTCCCGTGGCGTGTTGCCGGTCGAACAACAAGTCCATGATGGCAGACCCCGTGATCGCATCCAGATTGCCGGTGGGCTCGTCTGCAAACAGCAGGTCGGGCCGTGGTGCGAGCGCGCGCGCGATCGCCACCCGCTGCTGCTCGCCTCCCGATAGTTGCGCGGGATAATGGTTCAGCCGATGGCCCAGCCCAACAGCGCGAAGTTCCTCCACCGCAACATCGAACGCGTTGGTCCTACCGGCCAGTTCCAGCGGCACCGCGACATTTTCCGTCGCCGTCATAGTGGGAAGGAGATGAAAGGCCTGCAGCACGATGCCGATGCGGCCGCGCCGCGCGCGGGACAGTTCGTCCTCGTTCATGATGCTGAAATCCACGCCGCCGACATCCACCTTGCCGCCGCTGGCGCGTTCCAGACCGGAAAGCACTGCCATCAAGGAGCTTTTGCCCGATCCAGATGCGCCCAGAATTGCGACTGTCTCTCCCTTTTGGATGGTAAGATCCACGCTTTTCAAAATTTCCAGTTCAGCGCCGCTCGATCCGAGCTGCAAGGTGACATTGGACGCGCGGATCGCGATAGTGGCGGCATCAACAGTGGATTGCATGAAGAAAGGACGCTCCTTGGCAGGCCGATATTTCCAATATGGATTGCTGACGCTAATTGTCCATCTAGCGGCCAGCTGTTCCGACAGTCCGCCTCCCCCTCCTCCTCCGTCCAACATGGCGGCGGCGGCCCCAAACCCATTGTCGACACAAGTACGGGCTGACCGAAAGCTGATCGTGGCCTTTGGAGACAGTCTCTATGCCGGATATAATCTTGATCCGGGCAAGGGGCTCGCCCCCATGCTGGAAAAGAGCCTTGCGGCCGGCGGGCTGCAAGCTGAGGTCGTCAATGCCGGCGTGTCAGGCGATACATCCGCTGCGGGGTTGGCACGACTGGCCTTTACGCTCGACGGGTTGCCCCGCAAGCCGGACTTGATGCTGGTCGGCCTGGGTGGCAACGACATGCTGCGTGGGCTCGACCCATCGGCCACGCGCGATAATCTGAACGCCATTCTTAGGGAAACACAGAAGCGCAAGATCCGGGTTATGCTGACGGGCATGCTGGCGTCACCTAATATGGGCCGCGACTATGCGACGGCCTTCAACTCCATTTATCCCGACCTAGCCCGGCAATATGGCCTTCCGCTCTATCCCTTTCTGCTGGATGGCGTGATCGGACGCAGAGCCATGCTGCTGCCCGATGGCATCCATCCCAACGATCAAGGTGTCAATCTCATCGCAGCCCGATTGGCGCCGATCGTCTCGAAGGAACTGCAGCCCTAGGCTTGTCGTCCATATTCGAAGGCAGAAGGCGCCCCGGATGGATGTCCGGGGCACCTTCTGTCGCGACCGTTACATCCGTACGCGCAGTCCGACCGTCATGGTGCGGCCCAGTGGGTTGGACACGAAGCCATTATAGCCCCACGCTCCGCCCAAGATGCCCGCCGTGTTGCCATTGTAGAAGGGCGGATCCTTGTCGAAGACGTTCTGGGCATCGAGGAATATCTGCCAGCCCCGGGTGAAACCTTCGCCCTGGAATTCATATTGCAAGTGCAGATCGAAGATATCGTTGGACTTCACCTTATCACCGCCGCCAACGGGATTGCCGGCCGAATTGACTACGATGGGCTGCACCGTGGTGCTGATCCAGTTGCGATAGGAACCGGTGTGGTTCCAGAAAAGGTCAGCGGAGATTCCGCCCTTCGACCAACCCAGTTGCGCTCGGTTCTTGAACTGCACCGATGGGAAGGTGGTGTTGTAGCCCGATGTGTTGAGGATGCTGAAATCCGTTCCGCCGCCGAAATTCTGGCGGAACTTGGTGAAATAGGTGAAGCCCGTGCCGATGACGAAGCTGCCCAGCTCACCGATGTCGGTCCTGTAGTTGAACTGACCGTCGATGCCCTCGACAGTCAGGTTAAGCGCGTTACGGGCACTTTGGTCGATCAGGAAATAGACCTGCGGCGGAATGGCGCCCGACACGGTCGCACCATTGGCAAGGTTGGCGAATTCGTCGATCTGCGCCTGCGAACAGGTCTGGGGGCAGATAGTGAGCAGGTTGCGCAAGCCGGCCGAGTTCACGATCGCGCTTGGGCTGGGAGAGGAGACACCACCGATGAACTTGTTGTGGAAGTAGGTAAAGGCGGCGGTGAACCCCGGCATGAAGCGGGGCGCGAGGTCGATGCCGGCAGACCAGCTGCGGCCCTTTTGCGGGGTCATGTTCGAGAATCCGCCGCCCAACTGCCGGCGCATGCCCTGAACCGCCGGAGTGCCGATCGTGCAGGTCGTGGCGTTGCACTGCACCCCAGGAATATTGACCACGCTGGGGTAGTTGGCAATCGGCACGGCGATCTGCGTGCCGTTCACGCCAACGCTGCCCGATGCATAGAGATAGCCTTGGGTCGGATCACCGATGACTGCCGTCGGCGGAGCCACGAAGGCCCGCGAATAGTTGCCGCGCAGTTTGACACCCGCCACAGGCTCCCAATTCGCCGCGAACTTGGGATTAGTGGTCGATCCAACGTCGCTGTAGCTATCGTAGCGGCCGGAAATGCTGAGGTCGAAGCTATGCACGAGCGGCACGCCCATATCCGGAGACACGACCGGAATGTATAGTTCGGCGTAGAGGGACTTCACATCACGCTTGTAATTATAGACGCGGAAGTTGGAGCCCGTCGTGGTCGGCCCGGTATTGTTCGAGCCGCTGATCTTCTGCGTCTGCTCATACCAGAGATATTCGCCGCCCACCGCGATCTTCAACTTGCCGGCAGGCAGGCTGAAGAGCGAGCCGTTCAGGTCCAGCTTCATCTGGTTGAAGGTGTTGTAGTTCGTATTCTCGCTGTTGTTCCGATAGAGCGAGCGGATAACTGCTTCCGACGTCCGGTTGGTCCCATCGAAGGGACGCCACACGTCCAACGCATTGGCTGCGGTCAGCGGCAGGTTCAGCGCGATGACATTCTGGCCGGGAATGTTGGTCGCGGTGGTGCTGCCGCTAAGCTGGCCCGTGCCGTTGAGCGCGAGGAGAGCGCAGGCCGAGCAGAAGCCGTTGATCGTATTGAGGGCCGAACGGTTCCAACCGAACGCGTCGCTCAAGGTCAGTGTCCAGACGTCGTTGACCCGATATTCTGCCACGGCGGTCGAATAGATGGAATCCGATTGCGATTCCGATTCGCCATAGTCCGCATCAGGAAGCAGTGCGAGCCAGCTGACCGTCTGCTGCGTGGCGCCAGGCGCTCCGGCCGGAGCCTGATAGAAGGGGTTGATCTGGCCCCCTCGTCCCGAACCTGGGCCAAAGACGGTGGCATTGGTGAGGCCCCCGGGACCAAAGTCGTTGTGGGTTTCCTGCCGGCTATAGTTCATCATCGCCGTCACGGTGAACTTGTCGGAAAAGTCGTTCGTGACCTTGATCATGGCGTTCGCGCGGAACTGCGACGGGAGCAGGTTTGAATAGATCGAATTGTTGCAGGGGGCGTTCGCCTGCGTGTTAGCGACTGTCGTTGTCGCGCTCGGCGAGAGGAAGACGCCGCTGACGCCAGGCGCGATAATGGTCGCGGGGCTGCACTGATAGCTGTTAGTGTTGGTGCCGCCGACCGGACGATAGTCGCCCAGGCTCGAAAAGCTGCGGTCCCTGTTCTTCAGTTCCGATTGGTCGGCGTAGGATCCGGCGACGTAGACACCGCCCGTGTCCCATTTCTTGCCCCAGATGAAATTGAAATTGGTGCTGTTGTAATTATCAGCAAACCCGGCCTGCGCATTGGCTTCGAAACCGTCGAATGTCCGCCGTGTGATGAAATTGACCACGCCCGCGACAGCGTCGGAGCCATAGACCGACGAAGCGCCGTCGGCCAGAACTTCGACGCGCTGGATGGCGCTTACCGGAATGATGTTCGGGTCGGTCTGCGCAAACTGCGTTCCGCCGCCCGGCAGACGCAGGCCGTCCAGGATCACCAGGGTCGTGTTGGACGACGATCCGGCAAGACTGTGAATCTGCGGCGAATAATAGGAATAGGCGTTTTCACCTTGCGCAACCGACCCGGATGTCGAGATCGACGGCACTGTGTTGACGAGTTGCGAGACATTGACCGGCGCCGTTTTCTCGATCGTCTCTTGCCCGACCGAAATCAGGTTGGACCCAACGGGCGCAACCCCGCGGATGGCGGAGCCGGTTACAATGATATCCGCATCGGTCGTGGACTGCACCCCCGGTGGCGGTGGAGCGATGGTCGTATTGTCTTGTGCGACCACAGGCGCCGCTGCACTCAAAGCAGCAGCAATCGCGATGACGGAACTGCTCAATTTGGCAGGCAGATTCTCTCCCAACATTTTACCCTCTCCTTCTCCATGCTATATTTCATATAGTATAGGATTCTGCCGGCAGTCTGCGCTGTCCTGACAGGCCTTTTCAGTGCCTTTGAACTCGGGAAATCGGCTGGTTTGTTAATGCGGCTGGAAGCTGTGCAAGCCGCGGGGATAGGGATTGATGGCAACGCGAGTAGCCATTTTCCCGACTTCACCGCCGAAGCTTGCGCGGTGCCACCGTCCTTGCGCCGCCGTGACGATGTCGCCGGGCGAGGCCGTAAAGAAGGGAACGCCTTCTATCTGGTAATCGATATTGCCTTCCATCACGAACCAGAACTCATCATAGCCGAAATGGAAGTGGCCAAGATCGCTGGCCGGCGGTGTCTTCATGCCAGGCCCACGGATGTTGTTCACGAAAAGATGATCGCCCGCGATGAATGACCCTGCACGCTGACCGCCTCCGACAACATCCTTGTAATAGTCGAGATAGGGCCGGTCGTTGGGGCCATAGCGGCCGTCACCCCCCATCAGGGACGCTTTGACGTAGGTGAACCCTTTCACATCCTTCGGCTTGTCTGCCTTAGTGGCAACCGGGTAGAGAGGAACGTCCCCAGCACCATGGACTTCAAGCCACAGCGCGGGCTCGCTGCCGAGGGCTTCAAGCGTGAAGGGCAGCCGGAATGGAATGTGGACCTCTCCACCCTTCACCGCGATGAAGGGCTCCTGCCCCTTGATGGTCACGCGCAATTGTCCGCCCCAGACGATCAGGGCCGTCGCATTGTCGGCATACATCAGCGACTCCGTCCGCTGCCCGCCCGCCATCTGGCGCCAGTCGGCTTCCAGATCGCGGTTGCGGACCACGGCTTGGCTCCAGTTCGCCTGCCCTTTGTGCGCCGCCAAAATGTCGGCGAGCTTCCAATGCGGCTTATTGGGTGCGTCGTAAGCCCTAGGCGGAGTGCGTTTG
>JACESO010000086.1 GCA_013911745.1 Sphingobium sp.
CTCCGGTTGCGGCCGCCGCGCCGCCGCCGCGCCGCTTCACCCCGGTCACGCCGGTCAAGCGCCCCGAACCCGCCAAGCCCGAGCGGGCCAAGCGCGGAGACGATAATCGCCGCCAGGCCGGCAAGCTCACCGTCACCCGCGCGCTCGCGGATGACGACAGCGCCCGCGCCCGCAGCCTCGCCGCGCTGAAGCGTGCCCGCGAAAAGGAAAAGCGCGCTCATTATTCGGGCGGCGCGCAACAGCGCGAAAAGCAGGTTCGCGATGTCGTAGTGCCTGAAAGCATCACGGTGCAGGAACTTGCCAACCGCATGGCCGAAAAGGGCGCGGATCTGGTCAAGGCCCTGTTCAAGATGGGCACCGCCGTCACGCTGAACCAGCCGATCGATCAGGATACGGCGGAACTGCTGGTCGAGGAATTCGGCCACCGCATCCAGCGCGTGTCCGACGCCGACGTCGAAATCGGCATGGAAGGCGAGGTCGATGCGCCCGAAACGCTGCAGCCGCGTCCCCCGGTGGTGACGATCATGGGCCACGTCGATCATGGCAAAACCTCGCTGCTCGACGCGCTGCGCGGCACCAATGTGGTGTCGGGCGAAAGCGGCGGCATCACCCAGCATATCGGCGCTTATCAGATCAAGACGAAGGGCGGCGATCTCGTCACCTTCCTCGACACGCCGGGCCACGAGGCTTTCTCGGAGATGCGCGCACGCGGCGCGAACGTCACCGACATCGTCATCCTGGTGGTGGCGGCCGACGACGGGCTGATGCCGCAGACGATCGAGGCGATCAACCATACCAAGGCGGCCGGCGTGCCGATGATCGTGGCGATCAACAAGGTCGACAAGCCCGAAGCCAATCCGCAGAAGGTGCGCGAGCGCCTGCTGAGCGAGGAAATCGTGGTCGAGGACATGGGCGGCGACGTGCAGGACGTGGAAGTCTCTGCCCTCAAGCGCACTGGGCTCGACGAGCTGCTGGAGAAGATCCTGCTCCAGGCCGAACTGCTCGAACTCACCGCCAATCCCGACCGCCCCGCCGAAGGCAATGTGGTCGAGGCGCAACTCGACAAGGGCCGTGGCGCGGTCGCGACCGTGCTGGTGCGCAAGGGCACGCTCAAGATCGGCGACACCTTCGTCATCGGATCGGAAAGCGGCAAGGTGCGCGCGATGATCAACGACAAGGGCCAGCAGGTGAAGGTCGCCGGCCCCTCGACTCCGGTCGAGGTGCTGGGTCTTTCCGGCGTGCCGATGGCGGGCGACCAGCTCACCGTCGTCGAGAACGAAGCACGCGCCCGCGAAGTCGCCGCCTACCGTCAGGAACAGGCGACCAAGAAGCGCACGACCGCTGCACCCACCAGCTTCGAACATATGTTCTCGGCGCTCAACACCACGGTCATCGAATATCCGGTGGTGGTGAAGGGCGACGTGCAGGGTTCGGTCGAAGCGATCGTGTCGTCCTTGAACCGCATCTCGACGGACGAGATCAAGGTGCGCATCCTCCATTCCGGCGTCGGCGCGATCACCGAAAGCGACGTCACGCTGGCCGCTGCCAGCCGCGCGCCGCTGATCGGCTTCAACGTGCGCCCCAATGCCAAGGCGCGCCAGCTTGCCGAGCGCGAGAAGGTGTCGCTGCGTTACTATGACGTGATCTACGACCTCCTTGAGGAAGTGCGCGGCGAAATGGCGGGCCAGCTGGCGCCAGAGCGCATCGAAACGGTCGTCGGCCGCGCCGAAGTGCTTCAGGTGTTCCCGGCCGGCAAGAAGGACAAGGCAGCCGGTCTGCTCGTCATGGACGGCATCATCCGCAAGGGCCTGGCCGCGCGCCTCACCCGCGACGATGTCATCGTGTCGCGCACCAACATCGCTTCGCTCCGTCGCTTCAAGGACGACGTCTCCGAAGTCCGTGCGGGCATGGAGTGCGGCGCGGTGCTGCAGGACACGAACGACATCAAGGTCGGCGACACGCTCGAGCTGTTCGAAGTCGAGGAACGCCAGCGCACACTGTAAGTTACAAAATTCGGTCAAGGAATTTAGCTAAAGGCTAAATTCCTTGACCGAATTTTGTAGTGAGTATAGCTTGCCACGGTGGATATCCGCTTCTCGAAGACAGCGATGAAGGCGCTGCTACGATCGAACAAGCGGACGCTCATCCGTCAGAAGATTGACGAGCTGGCGAATGACCCGGCTTCGCTGGATGTCAATGTGAAGCGCTTGCAAGGGCGTCCCGAATATCGATTGCGGGTGCAGGACTGGCGCGTCATCTTCCGCATCGATCAGGATATCCTCTGGATAGATGATATAGCGCCGCGCGGATCGGCCTATGAGGTGAACCCATGACCGTTCAGATAGTTGAAATCGCCGGGCAGAAGATCGCCATGCTGCCGATGGATGATTATCAACGGCTTGTGGATATTGCCGAGGACAAGGCGGATGTTCACGCTTCGATTGAAGCGGAACGGCGTGCGCGAGAAGGAGAGGAGTATATTCCCTCCGAGATTTTGGATCGCATCTTGGCTGGCGAAAATGCGCTTCGCGTCTGGCGCAACTATCGTGGGTTGACCCAAGGCGTTCTGGGAGGTCAGGTCGGCTGTACCTCCGAACATTTGAGCATGGTCGAGACCGGACGTCGACAGGCAAGCGCACAATTATGGCGCAGGCTCGCCGCTGCTCTTTCAGTCGATCTCGATGACATCATGCCTTTGGAAAACTGACAATGTCCAACCAACCCGAAGGCCCCTCCGTCCGCCTGCTCCGCGTGGGCGAGCAGGTGCGCCATGTCCTGTCCGACATTCTTCAGCGCGGCGACGTGCATGACGATGTGCTTGCCAGCCATGTCGTGAGCGTCACGGAAGTGCGCATGTCGCCCGACTTGCGTCACGCGACCGTGTTCATAAAGTCGCTGCTGGGGCAGGATGAGGAAGCGGTGCTGAAAGCGCTGCGCACCAACACCGCCTATCTCCAACGCGAGGTCGCGACCCGCATCCGCCTCAAATATGCGGCCAAGCTCAAATTCCTTGCCGACGAGAGCTTCGACGAAGGCAGCCATATCGACCAGCTGCTCCGCGATCCCAAGGTCGCGCGCGATTTATCGTCTGAGGAGGACGGGGAAGAATAATCTTCGCCCCGGCGCGCAGCCGCGCTACGAGTCCCCACTGATCGAAACGGGAGGTGCGGCGCACATGAAGACTATCGGATGGATCGCGGCCGCCCTGTTGCTGGCGCCCTCCGCCGCTTATGCCAAAGAGCCTGCGGCGCTGTCCGCCGTCATTGCCGACCCGCCGCCCGATGCGGCCTATCCCGCCGGCATGAGCGCCTTCGTGATTCCCGCGCAGGACGGGGCAATGAACGCCGTCATGTATACCGCTTCCGGCAGCGGCACGCATCCCACGCTGCTGTTGCTGCACGGCTTTCCGGGCAATGAGCAGAATCTCGATCTGGCGCAGGCCGCCCGCCGCGCCGGGTGGAACGTGCTCACCCTTCATTATCGCGGCAGCTGGGGCAGCCCCGGCCGCTTCTCCTTCGGCAATGCGTCCGAAGACGCCTTCGCCGCGCTCCAGTTTCTCCAGCAGCCCGCCACCATCGCGAAATTCCGCATCGACACCAGCGCAATCGTCGTCGCCGGGCACAGCATGGGCGGTTTCATGGCGGCCGACGCCGCTGCGGCCGAGCCGCGCGTCGCCGGCCTGTTCCTGATCGACCCCTGGGATCCGTCGCAGACGGCCGCCGCGCTTGCCACGCCCCAGGGGGAGGCGGCTTGGAAAGCGGAAGTAGAGGGCGACCTGCCGCCGCTCGCCGGCGCGACCTATGACAGCCTGACTGCCGAGATCAAGGAAGACAGCGCGAAGTTCGACCTCGGCCGCCGTCTCGCCGGATATGGCCGCCGTCCGCTCACCATCGTCGGCGCGGAACGCGGCATCGGCGATCAGGCGCGCCGGGCCGCCGCCGATGCGCAGGGCGCAAACCCCAATGCGCGGCTCAGCATCTGGCCGACCGATCACAGCTTCTCCGACAAGCGGATCGCGCTGGCCGACGCGCTCGTCCGTTTCCTCGCTAGCGTCGCGCCCACAATTCGCTAAGGGCCGCGCGATGGCCAAGCTCTATTTCTACTACAGCTCGATGAATGCGGGCAAATCCACGACGCTGCTGCAATCCGACTTCAACTATCGGGAGCGCGGCATGGAGACGATGCTGTGGACCGCGGCGGTGGACGACCGGTTCGGGCGCGGGCGCATCGTTTCCCGCATCGGGCTGGAGGCGCAGGCGCATCTGTTCGATCCGGCAGTCGACATCTTTGCCGCCATCGCGGCCCGCCATGGCGACACGCCGCTGTCCTGCGTGCTGCTGGACGAAGCACAGTTCCTCACCCGCGATCAGGTATGGCAACTGGCCGCCGTCGCCGACCGCCTCGGCATTCCCGTCCTTTGCTATGGCCTGCGCACCGATTTCCAAGGCGAACTCTTTCCCGGCAGCGCCCATTTGCTCGGGCTGGCCGACGTGCTGAGCGAGATCAAGACCGTGTGCGACTGCGGGCGCAAGGCGACGATGAACCTGCGCGTGGACGGGCAGGGCAGGGCGATCCGCCAGGGCGCGCAGACGGAAATCGGCGGCAACGATCGCTATGTCGCGCTCTGCCGCCGCCACTTCGTCGAACAGATGCAGGGCTGACAGCCGCCGCCCGTCCGTCTAAGCCCCGCCGCCATGCATGGCTGGATCATTCTCGACAAACCCTTGGGCCTTGGCTCCACCCAGGCGGTGAACGCGGTCAAGCGCGCGCTGCGCATCCAGAGGGACGTGACCGGCGGCATGGAAAAATGGAAGGTGGGACACGGCGGCACGCTTGATCCGCTGGCGACGGGCGTGCTGCCGATCGCGGTGGGCGAAGCGACCAAGCTCGCTGGGCGGATGCTCGACGGCGACAAAATCTACGACTTCACGATCCGCTTCGGTGAACAGACCGACACGCTCGACTTGGAAGGCAGGGTGATCGCGCAGAGCGAGCGTCGCCCGACGCTGGCGGAGGTCGAGGCGATCCTGCCGCGCTTCACTGGCCTCATCGAACAAGCCCCGCCGGCCTACAGCGCGATCCTGATCGACGGCCAGCGCGCCTACGACCTCGCCCGCAAGGGGGAGGAAATGGAGATGAAGACGAGGGCGGTGACGGTGCATTCTCTGTCTCTTTCCCTCCCCCTTGGGGGGGAGGATGGCGAAGCTTGCTCGCGAAGCGCGCTAGCACAGCCTGGAGAGGGGGAAGATGTGCGATCCCCCTCTCCAATTTCGGCTAGGCTGCAAGCTGCCAAGCCTCCATATCCTCCCCCCCAAGGGGGAGGGCAGGTGGGCAGCATCACCCTCACCGCCCATGTCTCGAAGGGCACCTATATCCGCTCTCTCGCCCGCGACATCGCTCTGGCGCTCGGCACGGTCGGGCATGTCACGATGCTGCGCCGCCTGAAGGCCGGGCCGTTCACCCTGCAATCGGCGATTTCGCTGGACAAATTGGACGAAGCTGCTAGGGGCGGCGACCTCGGTGGCGTGATGCTGCCGTTGACGGCGGGGCTGGACGACATCCCGGCTCTGCCCGTCAATCCCGATGAAGCGCTCGCTCTCCGCCAGGGGAAGGTGCTGATCGGGAAACCGCACACCGGTCTCCTGCTGGCGATGTTGGGCGAAACGCCCGTCGCGCTGGTGGAGTCCAGTGGCCCGGAAATCCGGGTGGTGCGCGGCTTCAATCTCTAGACATGAAAGGAAGCCCGATGTCGATCACTGCAGAGCGCAAGGAAGCGCTGATCAAGGAACATGCCCGCGCCGAAGGCGACACCGGTTCGCCGGAAGTCCAGGTTGCGATCCTGTCGGAACGCATCTCCAACCTGACCGAGCATTTCAAAGGTCATCACAAGGATAACCACAGCCGTCGCGGCCTGCTGATGCTGGTCAACAAGCGCCGTTCGCTGCTGGACTATCTCAAGAAGAAGGACGAGGGCCGCTACAGCGACCTCATCTCCAAGCTGGGCCTGCGCAAGTAAGTCTGCTACAGAAGGAACGGCCCCCGACGGGGCCGTTTCCGATTCCGGGACGGGCGCAATCCGGCGACCCGTTCCGTCCAAGGGGCCATACGATGCTCCAAAACCGCAGCGGGCCGGTTTAGTCCGCAGATGAGGCCCCGCCGGGCAATAGGGCCATGGCGGGCGAAGGAAAAAGCATGTTTGATGTAAAGAAAGTTTCGATCGAGCTGGCAGGCAAGACCCTGACTCTCGAGACCGGTCGCATTGCGCGTCAGGCCGACGCCGCCGTGCTGGCGACCTATGGCGAGACGGTGGTGCTGTGCGCCGTGACCGCCGCCAAGTCGGTGAAGGAAGGCCAGGACTTCTTCCCGCTGACCGTCCACTATCAGGAAAAATATTCGGCTGCCGGCCGCATCCCCGGCGGCTTTTTCAAGCGCGAGCGCGGTGCGACGGAAAAAGAAACGCTGGTTTCCCGCCTGATCGACCGCCCGGTCCGCCCGCTCTTCCCCGAAGGTTTCTACAACGAAATCAACGTCATCGCCCAGGTTCTGAGCTTTGACGGCGAAAGCGAGCCTGACATCGTCGCGATGATCGCCGCCTCGGCCGCGCTGACACTGTCGGGCGTGCCCTTCCTTGGCCCCATCGGCGCGGCGCGCGTTGGCTACAAGGACGGCGAATATCAGCTCAATCCCTCGCTCGACGAAGTGAAGGAAGGCGAACTCGACCTCGTCGTCGCCGCGACCGGCAATGCCGTCATGATGGTCGAATCCGAAGCCAAGGAACTGTCGGAAGACGTGATGCTGGGCGCCGTCCTCTTCGCGCACGAAGCGTCGAAGAAGATCGTCAACGCGATCATCGACCTCGCCGAGCAGGCTGCCAAGGATCCCTGGGACATCGCCAAGGGCGACGATCTGGGCGATCTCAAGAAGAAGCTCACCAAGCTGATCGGCAAGGACATCGCTTCGGCCTACAAGCTGACCGACAAGTCCGCACGTTCCAATGCCCTCAATGAAGCCCGTGCCAAGGCGAAGGCCTATTTCGCGGAAGAGGGCCTCGACGCCCAGACGGTGATGGCCGGCATCAAGCTCACCAAGAAGCTGGAAGCCGAAATCGTGCGCACCGCCATCCTCAAGGAAGGCAAGCGCATCGACGGCCGCACCACCACGCAGATCCGCCCGATCGAGGCGATGGTCGGCTTCCTGCCGCGCACCCATGGTTCGGCGCTGTTCACCCGCGGTGAAACGCAGGCGATCTGCACGACCACGCTGGGCACCAAGGACGCCGAGCAGATGATCGACGGCCTCACCGGCCTGCACTATGAAAACTTCATGCTGCACTACAACTTCCCGCCCTATTCGGTCGGTGAAGTGGGCCGCTTCGGCGCGCCAGGCCGCCGCGAAGTGGGGCATGGCAAGCTGGCGTGGCGCGCGCTGCACCCCGTGCTGCCGAGCAAGGACGAGTTCCCCTACACGATCCGCGTCCTCTCCGACATCACCGAGTCCAACGGCTCCTCCTCGATGGCGACCGTCTGCGGCGGCTCGCTCTCGATGATGGACGCGGGCGTTCCCTTGAAGCGTCCGGTGTCGGGAATCGCCATGGGCCTGATCCTGGAAGGCAAGGATTTCGCAGTCATCAGCGACATCCTCGGCGACGAGGATCATCTTGGCGACATGGACTTCAAGGTGGCGGGCACGGAAGCGGGCATCACCACCATGCAGATGGACATCAAGGTCGCCGGCATCACGCAGGAAATCTTCGAGGTCGCGCTGCGTCAGGCAAAGGAAGGCCGTGCCCATATCCTGGGTGAAATGAGCAAGGCGCTGTCCTCGACCCGCACCGAACTGTCAGCCCATGCTCCCCGCATCGAGACGATCCAGATCGACAAGTCGAAGATCCGCGACGTCATCGGCACCGGTGGCAAGGTCATCCGCGAAATCGTCGCGGAAACCGGCGCGAAGGTCGACATCGACGACGAGGGCATCATCAAGATTTCGTCGTCCGACATCGCCCAGATCGAAGCCGCCAAGAAGTGGATCCTCGGCATCGTCGAGGAAGCGGAAGTCGGCAAGATTTACACCGGCAAGGTCGTCAACATCGTCGATTTCGGCGCCTTCGTGAACTTCATGGGTGGCAAGGACGGGCTCGTCCACGTTTCCGAGATGCGCAACGAGCGCGTCGAAAAGCCGACCGACGTCGTGTCGGAAGGCCAGGAAGTGAAGGTCAAGGTTCTCGAAATCGACCCGCGCGGCAAGGTGCGCCTGTCGATGCGCGTCGTCGATCAGGAAACCGGCGAGGAGCTGGAGGACACCCGTCCCGCCCGCGAACCGCGCGAGCCGCGCGGCGACCGGGGTGAAGGCCGTGGCGATCGCGGTCGTGGCCCGCGCCGGGACGGCGGTGATCGTGGCGGTCGTGGTGGCGATCGCGGCCCGCGTCGTGACCGTGGCCCGCGCGGCGACGGCGGCGGCCGTGGCAATGGGGGCGGCGATGACGACGGCTCCAGCGCCGGCCTGCCCGATTTTCTGACGCAGGACTGACACGCGGCATCCCGATGGATGATGGAATTGGGGCGCATGGGTCAACCCTGCGTCCCTTTTTCATGCCTGCGATCATCCATCTAATCTCGATCAATGTGCATCCGAAACTTTCTGTTACGTTGGCGTGCCAGGGTCGGGGATCAGCATGCAGCGGGTGAATGAGCGTTTCGTCGAGCGTCTGCCGCTTGTGCCGGATAGGCCAGCCTACGCTTATCTCGTCACCTTCGCCTTTTGCGTCATTGCGCTCGCCCTCCGGATGGCGGCCGGCCCGCTGCTGCCCAGTGGCTATCCCTTCGTCACCTTCTTTCCCGCCGTTATCCTCGCTTCCTTCCTGTTCGGGGTGAGGCCCGGAATATGCGCGGCGCTATTGTGCGGCTTCCTGTCGTGGTATTTCTTCATCCCGCCACATGGCCAACTGGTCCTGAACCCGGCGGTGGCGGTGGCGATGCTCTTCTACACCGGCGTGGTAACCATCGACATCACCCTCATCCACTTCATGCAGCGCGCCAATTACAACCTCGCGGTGGAACGCGAACGCAATCGCGTCCTGGCCGAAAACCGCGAATTGCTGTTTCACGAGCTTCAGCATCGCGTATCGAACAATCTTCAGGTCGTCGCCGCGATGCTGAGCCTGCAACAGCGCCATCTGGACCATGACATCGCCCGGCGCGCGCTGGAGGATGCGTCCGCCCGCGTCGCGCTCGTCGGTCGCATCAGCAGGGCGCTCTATGATCCGTCTGGCGCGGGGCAGGACATGCGCGCCTTCCTCTCGACGCTCTCGGCGGACATATTGGACGCCAGCGGGCGGCAGGACGTCGCCGTAGCCGTCGAAGCGCCGGACGGACTCAAACTGGACTCGCACGTCACCGTGCCATTGGCGTTGATCGTCGCGGAATCGGTCAGCAACGCCATCGAGCATGGCCTGCCGCATCGTGCCGGGACGATCCGCATCCTGATCGATCAGGATGCAGACGCATTGACGCTGCGCATCGCCGACGACGGGGAGGGGGTCGCCCCGGATTTCCAGATCGGCCGGGAGCATTCCTCTCTCGGACTCCGCATCGCGCAGGCGCTCGCCAGCCAGCTTGGCGGCCGTTTCACCCTGACGCCCGCGCCGGATCGGGGGGCGGTGGCGACGCTCACCCTGCCGGCGCGCGTGGCGCGCTGAACCTTCCGCCGCGCCATGCCATTCTGCCGCTTGGCGGGCGCGCGTCCCTCCGCTATGACCCGCCCATGCTGACGAAATCCCTGACGCGCATCGGCGCGGCCCCCATCACCGCTATTGCCGCACCGATCCTGCTCGCAGCCCTCCTTTCGGGATGCGCGACGTCGAAGAACAAGGCCGACACCCAATATGTCGCCCGCGACGTGTCGACCCTTTACAATAGCGGCAAGGACCGTCTGGATCGCGGCCAGTACAAGCTCGCCGCCGCGCTGTTCGACGAAGTGGAGCGCCAGCATCCCTATTCGCCCTGGGCTCGCCGCGCGCAGCTCATGTCGGCATTCAGCTACTATATGAACCAGGATTATGCCGAATCCATTTCGGCGGCGCAGCGCTTCCTGTCGATCCACACCGGCAACAAGGACGCGCCCTACGCCTATTATCTGATCGCGCTCTGCTATTATGAGCAGATCGCGGACGTCACCCGGGACCAGAAGATCACAAGCCAAGCCCTGGACGCGCTCGGCGAACTGATCCGCCGCTACCCCGACACCCGCTACGCCGCCGACGCCCGGCTGAAGGTCGATCTCGTCAACGATCACCTTGCCGGCAAGGAAATGGAGATCGGCCGCTTCTATCAGCGCCGCGGCCAATGGCTTGCCGCCACGCTGCGCTTCCGCACCGTGGTCGACAAGTACCAGACGACCACCCACACGCCGGAAGCGCTGGAGCGTCTGGTCGAATCCTATCTCTCGCTCGGCATCCCCGCCGAAGCACAGAAGGCCGCCGCCGTCCTGGGCCGCAACTATCCGGGTTCCGAATGGTATGAGCGCAGCTACAAGCTGATGGAGCGGCATGGCGGCAAGGCGTAGCGTAAACTATTCCCCTCCCTCTTAGGGAGGGGCTAGGGGTGGGTCGCGAGCGAAGCGAGCGTCCGGCCTCACCATTGCAGGCGCTGCCAAGGCGGCGCACCCACCCCCGGCCCCTCCCTGGAAGGGAGGGGGGAGTAGCTTGTTTGCTGACCAGTCTCGCCATCCGCAACGTCGTGCTGATCGAGGCGCTGGACCTGGAGTTCGGCGCTGGCCTCTCCGTCCTCACCGGCGAAACTGGCGCTGGCAAGTCGATCCTGCTCGACTCCCTCGGCCTTGCGCTCGGCGCGCGCGCCGACAGCGGCTTGGTGCGCGCGGGAGAGACGCAGGCGAGCGTGGTCGCCGCCTTCGAGCCGCCGGCCGGCAATACCCGCGCCGCCGCCCTGCTCGCGGACAATGGCATAGAGATGGAGCCGGGCGAGCCGCTGCTCATCCGCCGCACATTGAAGGCAGACGGCGGCAGCCGCGCCTTCGTGAACGACCAGCCCTGTTCCGCCGCGCTGCTGCGCGATCTTGGCGGGATGCTCGTCGAAATCCACGGCCAGCATGACGACCGCGGCCTGCTGAACCCACGCGGCCACCGCGCGCTGCTGGACGCCTATGGCCGCTGCGATGCGGCGGCGGTGGCGTCCGCCCACGCGGCCTGGCGCGCCGCTGCGGCGACCCTTGCCGATGCGCGCGCGACCGTGGACAATGCCGCGCGCGACCGCGACTATCTGACCCATGCGGTCGAGGAACTATCGAAATTCGCGCCCGAACCCGGCGAGGAAGAGATACTCGCCGCCGAACGCGCCACGATGCAGAAGGGCGCGCGCCTGTCCGACGATCTCGCCGCCGTCAGCGACTGCCTCACCGGATCGGACGGCGGCCTCGCCCAGTTGCGGCAGGCTGCCCGCCGCCTCGACCGCATCGCCGGGGAGGATGCGGCGCTCGCCGCCGTGCTCGAAGCGCTCGACAGGGCGGTGGTGGAAGCGGGCGAGGCGGAGGATCGCCTGGCCGAAGCGGCCGAGGCGCTGTCCTTCGATCCCGCCCGGCTCGACGCCATCGAAACCCGGCTGTTCGACCTGCGCGGCCTCGCGCGCAAGCATCAGGTCGCACCCGACGACCTCGCCGCCCTGCGCGACGAGATGGCGGCGAAGCTCGCCGCTATCGAAGGCGGGGAGGAGCATCTTGCCGCACTGGAGAAGGATGTCGCTGTCAAGGCGGACGCCTATCGAGCCGCTGCCCAGACCCTGTCCGCTGAGCGCCAACTCGCCGCCGGTCGCCTCGACGCCGCCGTCGCGGGCGAACTCGCACCGCTGAAGCTGGAC
>JACESO010000087.1 GCA_013911745.1 Sphingobium sp.
CCTCGATATGGTTGCCCAGAAGCCGCTGCGCCGCGCGGTTGGCGCGCACGATCCGGCCGCGTTCCACCAGCATGAGGGGGTCGGAAATCCCTTCCAGCAGGCTGGCGAAGTCGGCATGGGCGGTAAGGTCCGGCAGGTCCGCCGTCTCCTGCGCTTCGTGAATTCTTGCCGCACCACCCTCCGCGCAGATCAGCAGGACGATGAGGCCCGCCAGGATCGGCAGGCCGATCGCCACCGGCGAAGCGCCCAGCATCAGCGCGCCGCCCGTGCCGAGCAGCAGCATGGCGAGCGAAGCCGTGATCTGGGAGATGGTCAGTCGATTCATGGTTACCGCGCTGGATTTTTCGCGCATTTGCTGCGATGTCTCGCCGCAATAGCGTGCAATTTTTACGCTTTGGCAAGCGCGACGAGCAATAGGATTATCGAATGAGCGAGCCGACGCCCGAACAGCAGCATGGCCCGGATGGCGATAGCCATTCGGATCAGGACGATGCGCGGTCGGTCGCTGCGCCCTCCCGTCGCCAGTTGCTGATGGGTGGCGCGGTCGCCGCATCTGCCATCGTCTCGATCCGTCCGGCGCTGGCCAATACCGCCGCCTCGGTGCTCAACTGCACTATCCCGGTGCCCGATCAGGGACGCGCCGCCAACTATGTCGCGCCCGACGGGCAACTGGTTCCGGCAGGAACGCCGGGCGCTTTCCCCGGATCGGGCCGGCCGTTCACCGGCGAGCAGGTCAAGCAGGCGATGCGCGGTGGCCGTCTGCCGGGCGTGGGCTATGAGCAGAATCAGGCCTATCTCAATTATATCCGCCGCCTGCAGCGCGGGACGAGCGGTTTCACCTGCTACGCCTCGCTGCAGATGCCGCGCTGAACGGCGCTCTTTTTCCCGCCGACTGTTTGAACCGATGCCGAGCGTTAGGCACTTGGCTACGTCTTGCGCGCTAAAGCGGCGCGGCGGAGCTTGGAAGGTGCCGAACGTGGACGCGATCATTGCCTATCGCCGGGATGCGGCCGACGCCGTGGCCGTCTGCGCGCTCGACGATCTGGTTCTTCTCTACCACCGGCGTTCGGGCCAGACCCATATGGTCATCAGCCCGGTCCCTGAGATATTGGCGCAGCTCGCCGCCGGTAACGCGATGACCCCAGACATGGTGCATGATGCGCTCGCCCGCGACTATGATCTTGGCGAACGCACCGATGCGGTGGCGGAGATCGGCGCGCATCTTGAATCGCTGGTCGCTCTCGGGCTGGCGCGCCGCGCATGAGGCATGCGATCAGGCTGAAGATCGGGCCAGCGACATTCCGCATCGGGTCCGCCTGGCCGCAGCCCGTGGCGCAGCTGGCGCACCTCTACGCCGCCTATCCGGATGTGTCGGATGCGGTCGCGGATTTCACCGTCCGGCTCCAGCCGACCAGCCCCGCCCGGCGCTGGCTGCGCCCGTCCATCTTCATCACCGGCGACCACGGACTGGCCGATGCCGCACCGATGAGCCTGCCGCACGGGCTGCTGGCGGCGGAGATGGGGATGAACCTGCAGATGGCGCTGGGATGGCGGCGGCATCTGCTGCTCCATGCGTCCAGCGTCGAAAAGGATGGTCGGGCGCTGGTGATGACCGGCGAGTCCGGGTCCGGCAAATCCACGCTGGCCGCGCTGCTGGGCGAGCGGGGCTGGCGGCTGCTGGGCGACGAATTCGCGCTGCTCGATCTCGACAGCGGCATGATCCTGCCCTTTCCCCGGCTCGTCAGCCTGAAGAATCAGGCGATCGACGTGGTGACGGCGGCCGTGGGACCGGAGCGGATGGGGCCGCTGCTCCGCGCCACGGCGAAGGGCGACATCCGCCACATGGTGCCACACGCCGAGGCTGTGCATCGGATGGGGGAGGGGGCCATGCCGGCGCTGCTGCTCTTCCCCCGCTTCGGCCATGCGGCGGACGTTCGCCCCTTGGGGCGGGGCGAAATCTTCATGCGGCTGACGCAGGCATCCACCAACTATGTCGCCCTGGGCGAACGCGGCTTCACGGCCCTGACCCGCTTCGTGACGCAGGTGCCGGCGCGCGCCATCGATTTCCCTTCCGGCGACGCTGCGTTCGACATGGTCGATCGCCTCTGGGAGGAGCTGGCATGAGCGCGGTCTCGCTTGTGCAAGCGCTGCGCGATCCGGCGTCCGTGGCAGGGCTGGATGCGGAGGGTTGGAACGAACTGCTTGCGGCGGCAAAGGCGGAGCGGTTGATCGCGACTCTGGCCTGGCGGCTGGACGGGCAGGCGGTGCCGGTGGAAGCGCGTGCCGTGCTTGCCGATGCGGTGGCGGATGCCGCGCGGGAAGCGCAGCAGGCGCTCTGGGAAGCGGATCGCGCGGCGCACGCGCTCGCGCCGCTTGGCATCCCGGTCGTGCTGCTCAAGGGGACTGCTTATGCCGCGGCCGGCCTGAAAGCCGGGGAGGGGCGCTTCATCGGCGACCTCGACATTCTCGTGCCGCGCGCGGCGATGGCTGATGTGGAACGGGCGCTGATCGCAGCGGGTTGGGAATGGGTGAAGGACGACGCCTATGACGACGCCTATTACCGGCAATGGATGCACGAACTGCCGCCGCTGATCCACGCCGAGCGCGATCGGATGATCGACGTCCATCACACCATCCTGCCGCTCACCGCCAGGCCGAAGCCGGACGCCGCCATCATGCTGGCTGACGCGGTTCCGACAACTGACGGGTTATATGTCCTGTCTCCCGAAGACCGGATCGTCCATGCCGCCGCGCACATGCTGGCGGACGGCGATCTGCGGGGCGGCCTGCGCAACCTGTGGGATATCCATTGCCTCTGCGTCGAAAACGCAGAACGGGATCAGCACTTCTGCTTATCTCTGTTTGAACAGGCCGCGCACCATGGATTGACCTCTGTTGTCTGGCGGGCGCTGAGACTGACGCGTCATCTATATGGAACGCCGCTTACTTCCTACTGCTCGCCCATCAATGTAGGTTATGGTTTGCGGAAGGGCGATAGGCTGTTCATTGCCCGCCTCCTCGCCCGCGACGGATGGGGACGGGAAACGCGCAAGCCGCTGGTCTTCGCCTTCTATGTCCGGTCGCACCTCCTGCGGATGCCGCCGCTCATGCTGGCGCGGCATCTGCTCACCAAATGGCGCAAGGGGCATAGGCCCCAATGATCGGCAGGGCGCTCAGCGCTCGCCCAGCATCGCCCGGATCGCCAGCCCTGCCATGTCCGCCACCGCCAGTATCTGCGCGGCCGTCTTGCCCGCGCGCGCATCGGCGGACATGCCGGACATGATCGCGGCCATATAGTCGGACACGACCTGTGCCTTGTCGGGATGAGTGATTGCAACGAAGTCGCGCATCCGGGTGCAGCTGACGTCAAGAACGGCGCGCGCGCGGCAATTCGCTTCGGGATCGACACCCCGCGCGCCCTCCAGCACCAGGCATCCGGGTGCGTGCGGATCGGCGGCGTAGATCGCCGCCGCCTTGCGCAACAATGTGGACAAGGCCTCCGCCGGATCGTGGCCCGGAGCCAGCAGGTCGCGCATCGGCGCCGCGGCGCAGTGGTATCGCGCGAGCACTTCCTCATATAGCGCGGCCTTGTTGCCGAAGGCGGCATAGAGGCTGGGCGGGTTGATCCCCATCGCCTCCGCCAGCGCCGCCACGCCCACCCCTTCATAGCCATGGGCATGGAACAGAGCCTGCGCCTTCTGCAGCGCTTCGTCGCGGTCGAAAGCGCGGGGCCGGCCACGGCCTTTCGATTTTTCTTTATCGATCACTATAAAAATCCTTGAACCGCCCTCCGCGCATTATACATAGCGACTGCTACAAAATTCTCAAGGATAGCTCTCATGACTGACTTCACATCCAAGAAAGCGCTCGTCATTGGCGGCAGCCGTGGTATCGGCGCGGCGATCGTCCGCCGGTTCGCGGCGGACGGCGCGCAGGTGACCTTCACCTATTCGGGCTCGCACGACGCGGCGCAGGCGCTGGCGGCGGAAACCGGCGCGACCGCCGTCAAATCTGATGCCGCTGACCGGCAGCAGGTGGTGGACGTGGTCGCCGCCCAGGGACCGATCGACATATTGGTGGTGAACGCCGGCGTCGCCATGATCGGCGACCCGCTGACCTTCGACGCGGATGAGGTGGATCGCATGATCGACATCAACGTCCGCGCGCCCTATCACGCGTCGGTGGAAGCCGCACGGCAGATGCCCGATGGGGGCCGCATCATCGTCATCGGCTCCGTCAACGGGGACGCCGTACCCTTCGCTGGCGCGGCGGCCTATGCCCTCACCAAATCCGCGCTCCACGGGCTTGGGCGGGGGCTAGCGCGCGACTTCGGCGATCGACGCATCACCGTCAACATCATCCAGCCCGGCCCCATCGACACGGACATGAACCCGGCGGACGGCGAGATCGCCGAGATCGTGAAGCCCTTCATGGCGATCAAGCGCTACGGCAAGGCGGAGGAAGTCGCCGGCCTGGCCGCCTATCTCGCGGGTCCGGAAGCATCCTATGTCACCGGCGCGTTCCACACGATCGACGGCGGCTTCGGCGCCTGATGCCCTTGTGGTGCGGGCGCTCCATGGGAGCGCCCGCCGCTCACTTCTCTTTCAATATGTCCAGAGCCAGCACGGTCATCGCTTCGCTCGCCGTGGCGATGACCTGGTCGGCTTGCGGGGCCCAGAAGGGGCTGTGCAGCGAGGGAAGGCTCGCCTGGCCCGCCTTTGCCGCTGCCATCTTGTCGGCCGGCACGCCGCCGACCCAGAAGATGAAACTGTTGATGCTCTTGTCCGCGCGGTAGAAGCGGCCGAAATCCTCGCCGCCCATCACGGCCGGCGTCTTCACCACCCGGCCTTCGGGGAAATGGGCTTTCAGCAGCCCCGCCATCTGCTCGGCGAATTCGGGCGGATTATAGGTGGAGGGGGTGAATTCATCCTTCACCGTCACCACCGGCATCCGGTCGTCCGGCACGCCCGCGGCAATGGCCTCTCCGCGCGAGATGCGCTTGATCCCCTCGATCAGCTTGGCGCGGGTCTCGTCCGAATAGCTGCGCACCGTCAGCAGCAGCTTCGCCTCGTCAGGGATGATATTGTGCTTGGCGCCCCCCTGGAAGCTGCCGACCGTCACCACCGCCGGATCCTGCGGTTCCTGTTCGCGGCTGACCAGCGTTTGCAGGCTAGTCACGATCCGCGCGCCCAGCACGATGGGATCGCGCGTCGTCTGGGGATAGGCCCCATGGCCGCCCACGCCCCTCACGTCGATGTCGATGCTGTCGACATTGGCGAGGGCATAGCCTGGCGTATAGCCGATCTGTCCCGCCGCCAGGTTCGCCGCGTCGTGGAAGGCGATGGCGTGGGTCGGACGGGGGAAGCGGGTGTAAAGCCCGTCCTCCAGCATGTCGCGCGCGCCCTTGCCTACTTCTTCGGCCGGCTGGAGGATCATGACGAGCGTGCCGTCCCAGTCCTTCTTGCGCGCCGCCAGCAGCTTCGCCGTCTCGATGAAGGCGGTCATGTGCGTGTCATGGCCGCAGGCGTGCATGACCCCGGTCTCCACGCCCTCGGGCGTCTTGGTGCGCACCTTCGACGCGAAATCGAGCCCGGTCTGCTCCACCACGGGCAGCCCGTCCATGTCGGCGCGGATCAGCAGGACCGGGCCGGACCCGTTTTTCAACACCGCCACGACGCCCGTGCCGCCCACCTTTTCCGTGACGTCGAACTTCAGCGCGCGAAGCCGTTTCGCCAGCTTGGCGGCGGTGTTCACCTCCTGCAGCGACAATTCGGGATTGGCGTGCAAATCGCGGTAGAGCGTCATCAGCCCGTCCATATCTTTGGCGATGGCCGCGCCGATCTCGCTTTGCGGCGCGGCGGCGGCCGGCGCGGGCGTCTGGTTCTGGGCCTCCGGCGTCTGGGCGGCGGCGATGGACGATAGGCTGGCGGCGGCCAGAACGGCCGTGAGCGCATGGCGCATGTTCGATTGTCTCCCTTGCTGCGTGTCAGCATAAAAGGAAAAGCGCGCTCGAAAAGGGGCAAAAGGAAAGGCCCGCTTCCTTGCGGAAACGGGCCTCCTGCTATGAACCGGTGCTGCCGATCAGAGGTGGAACACCAGGCCCGCCATCGGGCGGAAGCTCTCCCAGTCATAGGTGTCGACCTGGAAGCGGACGCGTACGCCGCTGTTGCCGGTCACGCCGCCAAGGCCGATTTCCTTCGGCCCGACTTCGACGCCAGCGCCGTACATCCAGTCCTTGCGGTCGGGCCAGCCGCCCTTGCCGTTGACCCACTGATAGCCGGCCGACGCGTAGATCAGGCCGCTTTCACCGGCGCGTGCGCCGAACCGGCCCTTCACGCCATATTCCCAATCGATGTCGCTGAACCCCTTGGTCGCGTTGCCTTCCACGCCGACGAAGACCGGGCCGAGCGGAACGTTCACGCCCGCGATGCCGCTGATCAGCGCGCCGTTCATGATGGTTTCGCCGGGGATGCGGCCGAATTCGCTGCCACGGTCGAAGGTGTGGTAACCGCCGAGCACGCCGACATAGGGTTCGATGCCGAAGGCGTCGGTGCCGTCAGGCGCGGTTTCCTGCGCGAAGGCGACCGAGGGCAGCGCGGCGATCGCCGCGGCGGCGAGGAGAAGCTTTTTCATGACTGAAATCCTGCGAAGTTTGGTTTGCGTTTGCGGGAGCTTAACCCACGGCAATCTTCGCAGGTTTCCTCCGTGACGCTAAAATCTCGCTGCGTTGCAAAAAAGACACGGAAACTTGCTGTAAGATGAACGGCTTACTGCGCGGTCCACCCTCCATCGATGCTGAGATTGGCGCCGGTGACTTGCGCCGCCGCGTCGCTGCACAAGTAGAGCGCGGTAGCAGCGACCTGCTCGGCGGTGACGAACTGCTTGGTCGGCTGACCCGCGAGCAGCACGTCGTTCATCACCTGCTCCCGCGTCATGTTCCGCGCCTTCATCGTATCGGGAATCTGGTTTTCCACCAGCGGCGTCCAGACATAGCCGGGCGAAATGCAGTTGGCGGTGATGCCGAAGGTCGCGACTTCCAGCGCCACCGTCTTGGTGAAGCCGGCCAGGCCGTGCTTCGCCGTCACATAGGCCGCCTTGAAGGGCGAGGCGACGAGCGAGTGGGCCGACGCGGTCTGGATGATCCGCCCCCACTTCTTCTCCTTCATATAAGAGATGGCGAGCCGCGTGGTGTGGAAGGCGGCGTTGAGGTTCAGCGCGATGATCAAATCCCATTTGTCGAGCGGAAATTCCTCGACCGGGGCGACGTGCTGCATACCCGCATTGTTGATGAGGATGTCGATGCCGCCGAACGCCTCCGCGGCTTCCTTCATCATCGCCTCGATCTGGTCGACCTTCGTCAGGTCGTGGCCAGAATAGCGCGCCGCCGCCCCGGACAGGCTTTCCAGCCCGACGCGTTCCTTCTCGATCGCGGCCGCATCGCCAAAGCCATTGATGACGACGTTCGCGCCTTCCCCGGCCAGCGCCTTGGCATAGGCGAGCCCGATGCCGGAGGTGGAACCGGTGATCAGGGCGGTCTTGCCGGCGAGGGACTTGCTCATGCGCTCTTCTCCTTGAGATGATCGGGGGCGTCGAGGTCGAAGGTCGCGCTCTTGCCGTCGAGGATGTTGCGGGCAATGAGGTCGCCCTTGTGCATCACTTCCTCCACCGCCTCGCGGCCCTGGCTCCAATGATCGAGCATGGTCGATCGTGAAAATTCGAAATCCTTCGCGCCGCTTTCCCAGTTGCGGGTGCGGTAGATGAGGTGGACGATGTTGACGGACGCGCAATCCAGCATCCCGCTAAGGCGCAGCGCATCGGGATCGTTGCGCAGCTCCGACGGCAGCTTATCGAGCAGCGCCTTGATTGCTCCATGCTCCCGCCGCAGCCGCAGATACTGGTCCGTCACCTGGCGGGTGCGGCTGCTATATTGAATGTCCTTCATCCTGGAATAGACATCGGTCATCTGCCGCGGCATCGGCCCTTCGGCGGGAAACAGGTCGACCTGGAATACCAGCATGTCCTCGGTCTGGTGATTGAGGACATGGGAAAGCGGCGTGTTCGACACGATGCCGCCGTCCCAATACCAGCGCCCGTCAATCTCTACGGGCGGGAGGCCGGGGGGCAGGGCACCCGACGCCATGATGTGCCGCGCGTCGATCCGCGTGTTGCCACCAGGGCCGCGCGTATCCCAATAGGCGAAATTGCCGGTTTCGACGTCCACCGCGCCGACCGAAAGCCGCACCGGCCCGTCGTTCAGCAGATCCCAGTCTACGCAGGCGTCCAGCGTGTCCTTCAATGGGGCACTGTCGTAAAAGCTGATTGCGCCCGGAGTCCCTTCGGGCATCAGCGCGGCTGGCCACAGACGCGGGCGGAACATGCCCGGCACGCCGAAAGTCGCGACCGTGGCGGCCGCGCCCAGATGCGCCGCTTCGCGGATCGGGTCGAATTCGGGCAGGATGACATTGGGCATCCCGCCCGACACGGTATACCAGAATTTCTTGAGCCGGCTGATCCGGCGATGCGGCGGATTGCCGGCGATGATGGCCGCATTGACCGCACCGATGGAGATGCCGGCGACCCAGCTGACGTCTACCCCCAATTCGTCGAGCCGTTCATAGACGCCCGACTGGAAGGAGCCGAGCGCACCGCCGCCTTGCAGCAGCAGGGCGACCTCGCGCGGCAGGGGCAAAGGCGTTCGCGCGCGGCGCGGCGGCGCGGCGTGTGCGGGATGCGGTTCGATGTCAGCCATGATGCAGTGCAATATAGACTCTTGGGCCGTCATTCCAACTTAAACTCCCGTAACAAATTGCGCCGCGCCGCAACCTTCCGCCCATCCGGCGGTTCCCCTTACCGCTTGGATCGCATAGGAAACGATCGCGAAAGGGGATGGCGGCATGCGGCTCGACGACGAACAGGAAAGCAGCCATTATGATGTGCAGGACGGGCGCGGCGGCGGCTTCGGCGGCGGACTTGGAGGCGGGCTCGGCATGTTGCTGCCGCTGGTGGGAAGCCGCTTTGGCTGCGGCGGGATCGTGGTCGTGCTCATCATCATGGCGGTCATGGGGATGAACCCGCTCAGCCTTGTCGGCGGCGGCGGCGGGCAGCAAGTCCAGACCGAGCGGCCGAAGGTGGAAGAGCTGTCGGACGTGCAGCGCACCTCTCTTAAGGTGCTGGGATCGACCGAGCGCCGCTGGAGCGACATCTTCCGGGCGGAAGGGCAGCAATATCCGCCGCCAACACTGGTCTTCTACAGCCAGAATGGCCAGTCGGGCTGCGGCGCGGCCATGTCGGCGATGGGGCCGTTCTACTGCCCGGCCGATCAGCGCATCTATCTCGACACCGACTTCTTCAACGAGATGAAGACGCGCTTCAACGCGCCGGGCGACTTCCCGATCGGCTATATCATCGCGCATGAGGTCGGCCATCACATCCAGACCATCACTGGCGAGGCGGACCGCATCCGCAAGGCGCAGCAGCGCGCCTCGGAGGCCGAGGGCAACGCGCTCCAGGTAAAGATGGAATTGCAGGCGGACTGCTATGCCGGCGTGTGGGCCGCGCGCGACACCAATTTGATGGAAGCGGGCGACCTTGAGGAAGGAATGCGCGCGGCCGAGGCGATCGGCGACGATACGTTGCAGAAGGCGGCTGGCCGGCGGCCGGTGCCCGAGAGCTTCACCCACGGCACCAGCGCGCAGCGGATGGAATGGCTGCGCAAGGGCCTCTCGACCGGCGACCCCGCCCAGTGCGACACGTTCAAGGGTGCGATCTGAACGCGGCTATTGCTGGGCGCCGCGGAAGGATGCGCTTGCCTGCGTCCCCGGCACGCTGTTGCCCCCGTTCGCGGGCGCAACTGCGGGCAGCCCGTTGCCGGGCGCCAGCATCGGCTGACCCGCGCCTGGCAAAGGCTCACCGGCATCGCTGATTTCGGTCCGCCCTGCGTCACCCGCTGTTTGGCCGCCGGCTGACGGTGGCATTGGCATGGAAGGAGGCACAGGCGCAACGACCGGCCCGGAGGCAGCCGTCGCGGAACTACGAAGTGCGTCCGGGTCGGAAACCCGCTTTCCCGCATCTTGCACAGGCGTAGAACCTTCGATGCCCATCACGACGACAGGGGCAACAACCAGCACGGCGATGGCAAACCTGCGATACAGCATGAGGCGGACTTTAGACCGATATGCGACGACAGGCCTATTTTACGCACTCAAAGGGTAAATAAACGCCTGCCGATCAGATCAATTCAGGTCCAGTTTGGCGAGTAACGCCATCATGTCGTCCGGCAAGGACTCCCGGCCCGGCGCATAGGTGGACCGCAACGCATTGCCCACGCCTTCATAAGGCGCCGGTACGCCAACGGTCATCAGGCGACGGTTTCCGTCGCGTGCCGCCGCCGATCGGCCGAAGGGTTTGCGTTGCATTTCCATGTTCCCTGAACGGCCATGACGCACAAAAGTTTCTGGCATTGCGAATCCAGCCGCGCAATAGACCCCAGCTATAAGAGAGAGACTTGCGTGACAGACTGGTCGAAAACCGAGGCAAGGATCAGGGCCCATTCGCCTTTTCTGACGCGCGCGCTCGACCGTTTTCCGACGGTCAGGTCGCGGCTGGAGGAGGCGGATTTCGACGGTGCGTTCGACGCCGCCCATTGTGTCGCCCCGGCGGAGGATGGCGTGGCCCGGTCGCTGCGAAAGCGGCGGGGTGCCATCGCGCTGGCGGTCGGGGCGGCCGATCTTGCCGGCGCATGGAATCTCGATCGCGTCACCCGCGCCCTATCGGACTTCGCGGACGCCGCGCTGGAGGAAGCGCTCGCCGCGGCGATGCGCGAACGCTATCCCGATGTGGAGCATCAGGGGTTCGCGGTGCTGGCGCTGGGCAAGCATGGCAGCCGCGAACTCAACTATTCGTCCGACATCGACCCGATCCTGCTCTACGATCCCCGCACCATGCCACATGGCGAGCGGGAGGATGTGGCCGATGCCGCCGTGCGGATTGGGCGGCGGGTCAGCGAATTGCTGAGCGCGCGCGACGGCGACGGCTATGTCTTTCGCGTCGACCTGCGCCTGCGCCCCTCGCCCGAGGCGACGCCCATAGCGCTGCCGGTGGATGCGGCGATCGGCTATTATGAATCGACCGCGCTCGGCTGGGAGCAGGCGGCCTTCATTCGGGCGCGGCCCGCTGCCGGCGACAAGGGCTTGGGGGATTATTTCCTGCGTCAGATCCGCCCGTTCGTCTGGCGGCGCAGCCTCGACTTCGGAGCGATCGATGCCATCGTGGAAATCAGCCGCCGCATCCGCGACCATTATGCGCAGGGACAGGCGTTCGGGCCGGGCTATGACCTGAAACGCGGTCGTGGCGGCATCCGCGAGGTCGAATTTTTCGCGCAGGTGCACCAGTTGATCCATGGCGGGCGCGATCCCTCGCTCCGCTCGGGCAACACGCGCGCAGCCTTGCGCGCGCTTGCGGCTGCGGGCGTGATCGAAGGGGAGGCAGTCACGCGGCTCGACGACGCCTATATCCTCTTCCGCACGGTCGAACACCGCCTCCAGATGGTCGAGGACCGGCAGACGCACGAGTTGCCCAAGTCGCCAGATGCGCTCGACAATGTGGCGCGGCTCCATGGTCTTGACGACGGGGCGGCGCTCATCGACTTGCTGCGCCCCCATGTCGAATGGGTCGGGCGCAATTATGACCGCCTGACGCCGGAAAAGAAGGACGGGTCTCTCTCGCACGATGAAGAACGGCTGAAGGCGCAGCTTGTCGA
>JACESO010000088.1 GCA_013911745.1 Sphingobium sp.
GTCCATGCTGCCGCTGCTCGGCACGCTTGCTGCCTGCGGCGATGATGATGACGCCGCTGACCCCAGCCCGACCCCCACGCCGACCCCGGCTCCTGCGCCCAGCTATGCGATCAACTTCGCATCGGTCGCGATCAACACCAACGACACCGTCACCGTGCCCACCGGCTACACCGTGGACGTCCTGCTGAAGGCCGGCGATCTGGTCGAAGCCGGCACCGCCTTCGCGCCCGGCACCTTCCCCACCAGCGTCAGCCAGACCGCGGCGTGGGCGGGCGGCAACCATGACGGCATGGAATATTTCGAACTGTCCGGCACGGATCCCAATGTGGGCGGCCTGCTCGCCATCAACCATGAATATCCCGACCTCAACATCCTGTTTTCCGGCGCATCCTACAATGCCGCCACCGCCACCCAGGCGCAGAAGGAGATCGTCCTGTCGGCAGTCGGCATCAGCGTGGTCGAAGTCGCCAAGTGCAGCGACGGCAAGTTTGCGGTGAAGGCCGGGTCGCGCTTCAACAAGCGCTACAGCGGCAACACCGACTATCGCGTGGGCGGCCCCGCCGCCGGAGTCATCGGCACCACCATTCGCGGCATGCTGAACAATTGCGCCAGCGGCCGCACGCCGTGGGGCACCTATCTCACCTGCGAGGAAACGACGAACAACTATTTCGATCCGAGCCGCGCCGCCAACGGCTATGGCTGGGTGGTCGAAATCGACCCCTATCAGGAACTCGCCCAGCCGACCAAGCGCACCGCCATGGGTCGCTTCAGCCACGAAAACGTCGCTTACCTCAGCAATGCCAGCAACCGCGTCGCCTTTTACATGGGGGATGATTCGACGCCGGGTTGCATCTACAAGTTCGTGCCCGCCGACGCATTCAGCACCACCAACCGCGCCGCCAACACCAACCTGCTCGACTATGGCACGCTCTATGTCGCGCGCTTCAATGCGGACGGCACGGGCGAATGGCGCGCGTTGGTGCAGGGTCAGAACGGCCTCGTGCCCGGTGCCGTCGATCCTGGCAACGTCAGCCAGTCGACCACGCCGCCCGCGCCGGTGACCGTCAATTTCGCCACCCAGTCGGACGTTCTCATCAACTGCCAGTCGGCAGCGCGCGTCGCTGGCGGCACGATCATGGACCGGCCGGAATGGATCACGGTCGCGCCCAACGGGCAGTCGATCTTCGTGACGCTCACCAACAACAGCGGCCGCCGCGTGACCGACGCGCCCAATCCGCGCGTCCAGAATCTTCACGGGCATATCCTGAAATTCCGGGAAAATGGCGACTCGCCGCTGGCGACCGGCTTCACCTGGGAAATCTTCCTGCTGGCTGGCAACCCGTCGCTCACGGAAGCCAATCTCAAGGGCAATATCAGCGGCGACTATTTCTCCAGTCCCGATGGCCTGCGCATCGATCCGCAGGGTCGCCTCTGGGTCCAGACCGACCATAATCTGACCGGCAATGCGGGCACCCTGAGCGGCGCGGCGTCCAACATGGTGCAGGCGTTCGGCAACAACGCGATGTTCTACGTCGATCAGAGCACGAAGCAGTCCAAGCGCTTCCTCGTCGGGCCGACCGGCTGCGAGATCACCGGCATCGCCTATACGCCGGACCTCAAGTCCTTCTTCATCAACATCCAACACCCCGACGGCAACTGGCCGGTGTCGGGCCAGCCGCCGCGCTCCTCGACCATCGTGGTGCGTCGCACGGACGGCCAGCCGGTCGGCAACTGACGGCGGCGGCAGGAAACGGGAAGGGGGGAGCGTCCCGGTGGACGCTACCCCCCTTTCTTTTGCCCAGAGCTGGCTGACGCGCAGCAAACAGCAAAAGGCCCGCTCCTCCACAGGGCGGGCCTTTTGCTGTTCGGACATCCGATCAGGCGCGCGGGCGCGAAGCCCGCAGCGGCTTACTTGATCTTGGCTTCCTTGAACTCGACATGCTTGCGCGCGACCGGGTCATACTTGCGGAAGCTCAGCTTCTCGGTCTTGGTGCGCGGATTCTTCTTGGTGACGTAGAAGAAGCCAGTGTCAGCCGAGCTGACGAGACGGATCTTGACGGTTGCCGGCTTGGCCATGGCCCTATTCCCTGGTCTTTAAAATGCGTAAAAAGAAAAGCGGCTCGCCATTGGTGAGTGGCGGACCGCCCCGTTTCAGCCGTGCCCCATGATCCAGATTCGACCCGATGTCAAGGCTGGCGCACGGATCTTTCCCGCCGCGGGTGAGGCTTTACGCACCTTTAAACAATCCGCGCCATGATCGTCTTTCAGGGGCACAAGGGGAAGCAACCCATGCGACATGATCCGATACAGGCTATCCTGGCCGACCTGATGCGCCGGGTGGACGGGGTAGCCGACCAGCGCGGTCATCTATCCGCTGCCCGCGTGCAGGATGAGGTCGATCAGATTCGCCACATCGCCCGGATTGCCGGCTTCGACAGGATAGAGGCCCTAGCCGGCACGCTGGAAACGGCCCTGTCGCTCCAGGGTCTGGCGCCCATCATGCTTTCCTATCTCGACCTGTTGCGCGACGCCATCGGGGACGAGAGGACGAGTGCCGTCATCCTGCCGGTCCCGCCCCGCATCCCGACCGCCGCTTCGCCGCTCCACGCCTGAACGCCACTGCCCGATGGACGCCCTGCTGACCGCGCTGCTCGGCTGCCTGCTGGGCGAAATGGGCGACAAGAGCCAGCTGCTGGTCGCCGCGCTCGCCGCCCGCTATGACCGGAACGGCGCGGTGATCGCCGGCGTCGTCGTCGCCGCCCTTGCCAATGCCGCCCTGTCCACCCTTGCGGGGGCGTGGATCGGCCCGATGCTCGGGTCCGACGCACGGCTGCTGTTCCTGGCGCTATCCATCCTCTTCCTTGGCGCAGGCCTGCTCTGGCGCGTATCGCCTCCCGCCTTGCTGACGGGCTGGCCGACCGGGCCTTTCCTCACCACCGCGCTCGGCCTCTTCATCCTCCAGTTCGGCGACGGCCCGCAATTCCTGATCCTGGGGACGGCCACACGCTCGGCGCAGCCTGTGCTTGCCGGCATCGGCGGCACCATCGGCATCCTTGCCGCGCTCGTGCCTGCGGTTCTCCTGCGCGACCGGCTCTTCGCCCTACTGCCGACGCGCCCCATCCGGCTGAGTGGCGGCGCGATCCTGCTTTTGACCGGCGCGACCCTGGCGCTCTCCGCCACCGGCCTTCTCTGATCGAATATCTGGATCAGGCTGATCGCGATTCTGCAGCAAAAAAATAGGCACCGAATCCTGTCCCGATCATTATATGTCCGAAATCATTTCCGGACAGGAGAACATGGATGACGGCTCCCGATCTCAAGACGCCTACCGATCTCAAGAGCAACCAGACCAAATCGGTTGCCGACGCGCTCAACGGCGCGCTGGCGGATAGCTATGCCCTCTACCTCAAGACCAAGAATTTCCACTGGCACGTTTCTGGCCCACATTTCCGCGACTATCACCTGATGTTCGACGAGCAGGCGACGGAGATCCTTGCCACGACCGACCTGATCGCTGAGCGCGTCCGCAAGACCGGCAACACCACCTTGCGCTCGATTGGCGACATCGCACGGCACCAAAGCGTCAAGGACAATGACGCAGAATTCGTCAGTCCGGCCGACATGCTGAAGGAATTGCGCGACGACAATCTGGCGCTGGTCGAAACCTTCCGCGCTGTGAAGGCCGCCGCCACCGAAGCCGGCGACAACGCGACCGAAGGCATCGTGGACGACTGGACCGATCAGGCCGAACAGCGCGCCTGGTTCCTGTTCGAAGCCGCCCGCGGGGCGTAACAGGCTTCTTCCCCGTTCGGTTCGCGCTTGTCGGGAACCGAACGGAGGAGGATCAGGCCTCGCCCGCCACGTCGATCCCGACGATCTCCACCGCCTCCGCCCTCCCCACGAAATCGACCCGCTCGCCTGGCTCTGCGTCCATCATCGCGCGGGCGAGGGGCGAGGTGAAGCTGATCCGCCCTTCATTCGGGTCGGCCTCATCGTCGCCGACGATGACGACCGACTTCTCCCCCCCGTTCAGCCGGTAGGTCACACGCGACCCGAACGCGACCGCCGTGCCGTCGGGCACCGGCCGCACTTCCGCCGTCGCCAGACGCGTGCGCCAGTAGCGCAAATCGCGTTTATGCTTCTTCGCCGCATCTTCCTCCAGAGCGGCGGCATCAACCGCTTCCAGCGCCTCGACCTTCTCCCGCGTCAGCCGCAATCCGCGCGCCGTCACCCAGTTGGGGCCGGGCGGGATCGGCAGCTCGAACTTGGGCTCCATATGCTCGTCGTCGCTCTCGCGACGAAAGGCGACGCTCATTTCGTATCCTCATCAAACAGCCCCGCCAGCTGTTCGACCATCGTGCCGCCCAGTTGTTCCGCATCCATGATGGTGACGGCGCGGCGGTAATAGCGGGTCACGTCATGGCCGATGCCGATCGCGACGAGCTGCACCGGCGACCGGTTCTCAATCCATTCGATCACCTGCCGCAGATGCCGCTCCAGATAGGTGCCGCTGTTGACCGACAGGGTGGAATCATCCACCGGCGCGCCGTCGGAAATGACCATCAGGATGCGCCGCTCCTCCGGCCGCGCGATCAGGCGCGCGTGCGCCCACAGCAGCGCCTCGCCGTCGATATTCTCCTTGAGCAGCCCCTCGCGCATCATGAGGCCCAGATTCTTGCGCGCGCGACGCCATGGGTCATCCGCCTTCTTGTAGACGATGTGGCGCAGGTCGTTGAGGCGCCCCGGCATCGGCGGCCGCCCGGCGGCAAGCCATTCCTCGCGTGCCTGTCCGCCCTTCCACGCGCGGGTGGTGAAGCCCAATATCTCGGTCTTGACCCCGCACCGCTCCAGCGTGCGCGCCATGATGTCGGCGCTGATCGCCGCTATGCTGATCGGCCGCCCGCGCATCGAACCTGAATTGTCGATCAGCAGCGTGACGACGGTGTCGCGAAACTCGGTGTCCCGCTCGATCTTGTAGGACAGCGAGCGCGTGGGATCGATCACGATCCGCGCCAGCCGCGCCGCGTCGAGCAGCCCTTCCTCCTGGTCGAAATCCCACGACCGCGACTGCTGCGCCATCAACCGGCGCTGCAATCGGTTGGCAAGCTTGGTCACCGCACCCTGCAGGCTGACGAGCTGCTGGTCCAGGAAGCCGCGCAGCCGCGCCAACTCGTCGTCGTCGCACAGCTCGTCGGGGCTGACCACCTCGTCGAACTTCGTCGTATAGGCCTTGTAGTCGAAACCGGGCGGCAGGTCGGACATCGGCCGGTTCGGGCGGACGGGCATCATGCCTTCCTCGCCCATGTCATCCGCGCCCTCGTCGCTGTCGGCGTCGAACTCGTCGCTATAGTCGGTTTCGCCGTCCTCCGTGTCGCCGCCCTTGTCCTCGGCGCGCGCCTCGGCGTTCATGTCGCTGTCGCCGGCCTCCTCCTGGCCGCTCTCGCCTTCCTCCTGCTGGTCTTCCTGATCCTCGCCCTCGTCCTCGCTCTCCGGCTCCTCGGTGTCGGGCGGCACGTCGGCGTCGATCAGCTGCAGATGCTCCAGCATCGCGGTGGTCAGCTTCTGGAAGGCACGCTGGTCGTCGATGGCGAGCATCAGCGAATCGAGATCGCCGCCCGCCTTGTCCTCGATCCACTGGTCGACCATCGCGACGCCCGCAGCCGCTTCCTTGGGGATCGCCTGCCCCGTCAGCCGCTCGCGCACCTTGAGCGCCAGCGCCGTGGACAGCGGCACTTCGTCGGCGGCGCGCGCCCGGCGGATCGCGTCGGACTTGAGGCGCAGGTCCAGCGCATGGTTAAGATTGTCCCGCACGCCCAGCATGGACCGCGAGCCGATCGCCTCCACCCGCGCCTGCTCGACCGCGTCGAATACCGCGCGCGCGACGGCCTCGCCGGGCGCGGAGGCGGCATGGACGCGCGCATCGTGATGCCGCAGCTTCAGCGCCAATGCATCGGCGAAGCCCCGTGCCAGCGCCACCTGATCGGCGGGCAGTGCCCGGCCGGGCGTCGGCACCTTGATCGCCTTGCCGGCGGCGTGCGGCGTGTCGGCGGTGAAGCCGACCTCCACCTCCGCATCGCGCGTGATCGCACGCGCCGCGCCGGACAGCACATCCTTGAAGGCGTCGAGGGGTGAGCGCTCGGTCATAGCGTCAACAGTGCCGCGCGCAGGGCCGCACGGGCATCGGCATCGACGCCCAGCGTTTCCCGCAAATAGCCGTCCACGCCGCCATGCCGCGCCTCCAGCGTCTCGAATAGCGCGTCGAGATAGGCGGCCTCGGCGCGCAGCACCGGCGTGACGACATCCGCCCGCTGGCGCAGGGCGCGCGCGAGCCGGCTGTCGTTCTGCGCCAGCCGCCATGTCCAGTCGGCGTGATCGTTGGTGGCGAGATAGTCGCGCAGGATCGTCTCGCGCGGCACGTCGAGCGCTGCGAGGATCAGCATCGCGCCGACGCCGGTGCGGTCCTTGCCCGCCGCGCAGTTGATGAGGATCGGCAACCGTCCCTCCAGCATCTGGCGGAACATCGCGCGATAGGAGTCTGCATGATCGGTCGCGATGGTGCGATAGATGCCGATCATCGCGGCGTGCAGGTCGTCCGCCGTGGCATTGTCCGCTCGCAGGATTTCGGTCAGAACGCCGCTCGTTTCGCTATAATCGCGGCAGTAATAATCGACGTCGGGGCCGTGCCAGCTTGTCGGCTCCTCTTGCCGTTCGCCGGGACGGCGCAGGTCGCAGATCGCCCTGATGCCGAGCGTGCGCAGCGCCTGCGCGTCGGCATCGGTCAGCAGCGCCATCGTGCCGGAGCGATAAAGCATCCCCCTGCGCACATGCCGGGCGTCGCGGATCGCATGCCCGCCAAAGTCGCGCAGGTTGAACCCGCTGGCGAGCGGCAGGGGAGCAACCGACGCCACGCTCATATCCGTTCCGGATCGCCGACACGCGGCACGGCGATGGTCTCGATCTCAGTTACGACCTCGCTCATCAGCTTGTGGACCGGGCATTTGGCGGCGACGGCGATCAGCTTGTCATGCTGCTCGTCCGTCAATGGGCCGCCGATCGCGATCCGCGTGGTCAGCCTGTAGACGCCCTGCCGCTCCCGGCTGGCGTCGCGGACGACGCCGACATGAATGTCCTCGACCGGAATGCCGTTGCGCTGGGCGTACCAGAGCATCGTCATCGCCTTGCAGGTGCCGAGCGCCGAGTCATAGAGGTCATGGGGGTCCGGCCCGGCGTCATGGCCGTCGGGCGCGGACATGTCGGCAACGATCTCATGCCCGCGAATGCTGACGCGGTGCGCGGTCCCGCCTTGCGAGTCGATCCGCTCGACGACGATCATCAGTTCGCCCGGCTCGCCACGCTCTCGGGAAGATCCTTCCCGAACACCCGCTGATAATATTCGGCCACCAGCGCCCGCTCCGCCTCGTCGCATTTGTTGAGGAAGGACAGGCGGAAGGCGAAGCCGACATTCTTGAATATCAGCGCATTCTGCGCCCAGCTGATGACGGTGCGTGGGCTCATGACGGTGGAGATGTCGCCATTGACGAAGCCCTGCCGCGTCAGTTCGGCAACCTTGATCATATTCTCGACTTCCTTGCGGCCGCCCTCATGATCATACTCGCCCGACTTCGCCAGCACCACCTGAGCCTCGGTCGCGGCGGGCAGGTAATTGAGCGCCACGACGAGGTTCCAGCGGTCCATCTGCCCCTGGTTGATCTGCTGCGTGCCGTGATAGAGGCCGGTCGTATCCCCAAGGCCCACCGTGTTGGCGGTCGCGAACAGGCGGAAATGCGGATTAGGGCGGATGACCCGGTTCTGGTCGAGCAGCGTCATCTTGCCGTCCGTCTCCAGCACGCGCTGGATCACGAACATGACGTCGGGCCGTCCCGCATCATATTCGTCGAACACCAGAGCGACCGGGCGCTGGAGCGACCAGGGGAGCAGCCCCTCGCGGAATTCCGTCACCTGCTGCCCGTCCTTCAGCACGATGGCGTCACGGCCCACCAGGTCGATGCGGCTGATATGCGCGTCCAGGTTGATGCGGATGCACGGCCATTTCAGGCGGGCGGCGACCTGTTCGATATGGCTCGACTTGCCGGTGCCGTGATAGCCCTGCACCATGACGCGGCGGTTGTAGGCAAAACCCGCCAGGATCGCGAGCGTGGTGTCGGGGTCGAACACATAGGCGGGGTCGAGGTCCGGCACGCGCTCGTCGGCCTGGCTGAAAGCCGGGATTTTCATATCGACGTCGACGCCGAACACCTCCCGCGCGTCCACCTCGCGGTCGGGCGCGTCGAGCAGCGTATCGGCGCGGGCGTCGGGCTGGACGTTGGAAATGTCGGTCATCGAGAGTCATCTTTCTGCGAGTCTGTCATCAGCCCCTATCCGATCAGTTCGGGGCGTGTCGATAGAGTGGGGCGTTGGCATCCGGCGATCAAGCTGCCCATTGGCACGAGCTGGCCTGTTGCTGTCCTATCCAGCCCTTTTTCGACATGGTCCTCATCGTCATGAGCACGAGGGATTGGACAGAAAATATCCTATCGCCGCAACGAAATGTCGAATTCTGCGGGAAATGTGCGAAGTTAAGCGAAAGCCGCCGCCTTGCGCAAATGGCCATAGGCTTCGATCACATCCTGCAAAGCGCCTTCATGGCTGCGGTCGCCGCCATTATGATCGGGATGATAGCGCCGCAGCAATTCGGTGTAGCGGGTGCGCAGCGCCTTGCGATCCGCGTCGATGGAAAGGCCCATGACGGCGAGTTGCTTGCGGTCCTCGCCAGACAGGAACTTGCCGTCCTGCCGCATCTGGCTCGCCTCGCGCGCCTTGGCCACCCGCTCCCGGAATTTCGCGCCGATGGCGTCGAGAGGATCCTGGAAATCCGACCATTTCGGCGGCGGGCTGGCGGCGTTGGAGGAAAAGGCGCGCGTCTCCCGCTCCCAGCCGGCATAGGGACGTTGCGCAGCGGCGATCTCTTCCGGGCTCATGCCGGTGAAGAAATTATAGCCCTGGTTGAATTCGCGCACATGGTCGAGGCAGAGCCAGCGCCATTGCGGTCCTTCCTGCTGCGGGCGCGCCCCTTCCAGCGGCGGGGCGCGGAATTCGCCGGGTTGGGGGCAACCCTCTACCGCGCAGGGGCGGTCGCTTTCCACGCGGCCATGGAAGCGGTTGAAGCGGCGGGTCGAAAAGGGATCGGTAGACAAGATGGTCCTGATGAAAATCCGGGCAAAACGTTTATATAGGAAAGATGACCACCGACCTCAAAGGCCCTGTCGCCACTGAAATCGAAGCGCGCCTGCGCGCCGCCCTGTCGCCCGAACAGCTCGCCGTCATCGACGACAGCGAAAAGCATCGCGGCCATGCCGGACATGACGGATCGGGCGAAAGCCATTTCACCGTGGACATCACCTCCCGCCGTTTCATCGGCCAGAGCCGCGTCGCCCGGCAACGGATGGTGAACAGCGCGCTCGCAGAACTGTTACGCGACAAGGTCCACGCTCTCGCTATCAAGGCCCGCGCACCCGGCGAGGCGTGAGACTTTCGGACAGGCTGGCGGGTTCTGCTCCCTGTCAAGGGAGCACGACATCCATGGCCTATGACTTCTGGTACTGGCCGACCATCGCAAGCAGGGGCGAATTCGTCGGGACTTCTGGCTGTTCCACCTTGGTGACGGTGCTGCGCCGCTTCTCCCCCTGCCACTGGCGACGCTTGGATACGCATTTTCGAAACTGTCCGTTCTCCACGACAGGGTTGCGGCGCTGGCCGAATTGCAGGACTATCTGACCAGTGACCGGCGGCTTCCCTTCAATTGGGAAGACATATTCCGCCACTATCCCGAACTGGATGCGCCATGACCCTCGACGACATCATCCTTCAGACGATCACGCCGACCAGCCACAATCTGGGCGATTTCCGCGTGCATCGCTCGCTGCCGGTCAAGGAACGCACGATGGTCGGGCCCTTCATCTTCTTCGACCAGGCTGGCCCAGCCCAGATCGCGCCGGGTCAGGGCATCGACGTACGCCCGCATCCGCATATCAACCTCGCCACCGTGACCTATATGTACGAGGGCGCGTTCCTGCATCGGGACTCGCTCGGCACCGAGCAGCTGATCGAGCCGGGCGCGGTCAACCTCATGACTGCGGGCAAGGGCATCGTGCATTCCGAACGCTCGCCCGAACCAGATCGCGCGAGGGCATCGAAGCTGTCGGCGATCCAGACTTGGCTCGCCCTTCCCGACGCCATCGAGGAAATGGACCCCGCCTTCGAACATGTGGGGGAGGGTGGCCTGCCGGTGATCGAGGATAGCGGCGCACGCGCCCGCGTCATCATGGGATCGCTCTGGGGCGAAACCTCGCCCGTCACCACCTATGCCCATACCATCTATGCCGACATTCAGCTCGCGCCGGGCGGACGGATCGCGATCGATGCTTCCGCCGACGAGCGGGCGCTTTACGTATGGGGCGGCGATGCCATGCTCGACGGGCAGATGCTCAGTCCCCAGACGCTCTACGTCCTGCGTCCCGGCACGTCCGCCACGCTCCGCAGCGTCGACGGCGGACGCCTGGTGCTGTGCGGCGGCGAAGCCTTCACATCGCCGCGCCACGTCTGGTGGAATTTCGTGTCCTCGCGCCCCGACCGCCTGATGCAGGCGCGCGAAGATTGGGAGGCGCTGCGTTTCCCGCTTATCCCCGGCGACGATCAGGAATTCATCCCCATACCCCAAGGGCGACCCAAGACGGTCAGCTATCCCTGATCGCTATCTGGCAGGGGCGCTACTGAACGAATGTCAGCGAAAGGTTTTCGGCATTCTTCGGAATGTCGATCCGGCTCTCGTTGATCGACGCTTCCTCGCCGGGTTTCAGCCGGGCCTTGTCAGCCTTGGTGGTCCAGCTGAACACCAGGCGGTTCTGCCGGTCGCGCAGCTGCACCAGCACCGGCGGCACGGGTAAGACTTCCGCCCCGCTGTTCACGATCCGCGCGCCGAACGCGAAATATTCTTCTCCGGTCGGCAGCTTGCGGCGCTCGGCTGGTTTGGAGAGATAGAAGAGCAGGTCGGGATCGCCCTCTTCCGACACCAGGCCCATCGATACCATCCATCCGGGCGTGCCGAAATAATAAAGCGCGCCGCCCGCCGCGGCGACGATCAGGCAGAAAGCGGCGGCGGCATAGGTCCATAGCTTCAATATGTTGCGCTGCGGCTTCCTGGGCGATGCCGCGTCGGACCATGCCTCTGCATCGTCGGCGTCATCCCGCACGCCCGCGTAGATGTCGTCGAACCGGTGATCCTGCGGAGCCGTTTCAGGCTCCGTTCTCACCGGCTCCGTCACCTCCGCTTGGGCCGGCGCCGGATCAGGATCGGCGGACGGGGCAGGGGGCGTAGC
>JACESO010000089.1 GCA_013911745.1 Sphingobium sp.
CATCGACCCCGCCCGCCCCGCCGGTCCGCGGCGCAGCATGACGAACAGCGCCAGCAGCCACGCGGCGTTCCGGACATTTTCCACGATGCCCGACAGCGATTTGGAAACGCCGCCGAAGGAAATGTAAAGCGCCCAGCAGGAGGTCATCAACAAGGCGGCGGCGATGAGGCGCGGTTCGGGCGTTTCGTCCCTGCGGCGCAAAAGGAAGATGCCGAGCGCGGCGAACAGCACCGCCGCGAGCGCATGGCCCCAGTCGCCGACGAATTGGAGGACCGCGCCCATCGGCTAACCGCTCCTTACCGCGCGCCGTCGGACCAGAGGATGACCCGCAACGTCTGAATGAGGATCAGCAGGTCGAGGAAGGGCGTGTAATTCTTCGCGTAATAGAGGTCATATTCCAGCTTGTGCCGGGCATCCTCTATCGACGCGCCATAGGGATAGTTGATCTGCGCCCAGCCGGTGATGCCGGGTTTCACCATGTGCCGTTCGGCATAGTAACGCAGATGCTGTTCCAGATCCTCGACGAACTGACGGCGTTCGGGACGCGGGCCGACGAAGCTCATCTCGCCCTTCAGCACGGTCCATGTCTGCGGCAGTTCATCGACGCGCAGCTTGCGCAGCCAATAGCCGAGGCGGGTGATGCGCGGGTCGTCCTTTTCGGCCCAGACCGCCTGGCCGGACACTTCCGCATCCTGCCGCATGGTGCGCAGCTTCACGATCCAGAATTCCTGACCATAGAGGCCGACGCGCTGCTGGCGGTAGAAGGCCGGCCCCTTGCTGTCGAGCTTCACCAGGAGCGCCGCGATGAGGATGACCGGGCCAGTCAGCAGCAGCAGGATCGAGCTGGCGACGATGTCGAACAGGCGCTTGGCCATGCTGGATAGGCGGCGGCCGGCGGAGAAACCGTCGGAGAAGATGAGCCAGCTGGGATTGACGCTGGCCAGGTCCACGCGCCCTGTTTCGCGCTCCAGGAAGGTGGAGAGGTCGTTTACATGGACGCCGGTGGTCTTGATGCGCAGCAGGTCCGCCATCGGGATGGCGTTGCGCCGTTCCTCGAGAGCGAGCACGACTTCGCTGGCGTTCAGGCGGACGACGAAATCCGAAAGGTTGAAGATGGCATTGCGGTTGATCGCCTCCGGGATCACCTGCGCGCCGTCATTCATGGCGATGAAGCCGACGACGAGGAAGCCCGCGCCGCGTTTCTGTTCCAGTTCCTTGATGCGATTGGCGCGGTTGCCCGCGCCCAGCACGACCAGCCGCCGCTTGAACGCCTCGCCGCCCAGCATGGACCCGAGCAGCAGCCGGATCGCGACGAGCAGGACGAGCGACAGGCCCATGGCGTAGAGCGAATTGGAGCGCCACAGCGTCATGCCGGGAAGCAGGAAATACAGCACCGACAGGAAGATGACGCCAAGCGACACCGCCACCAGCAGCCGGGCGAAGGCGAAGCGAATCGACTGGAGCGATTGGGGGCTGTAGACGCCGACGGCGATCATGGCTGTCTGCACCGCGGCAGCGAAGCTGAACAGAGGACCAAGCCGCGTCACGATATGATCGACGTCCATGCCGATCTGATGCGCGCGCAGCAGCCAGCCGCCCTCCGCCGCGCCAAGCAGGATGACGAGATCGAGCAGCCCCAGCAGCAGCACCGCGTGCGGCACATAATGTTTGAACAACCTGATCATCGTCACGCACCCTGCCGGCAGCCGGAACGGCGCCCTTCAACGATGCCGGATATGGCTTACAACGGGTGTAAGATAATCCGACACAGGATGCACCGTGCCGGAAAATAACGAAGAAATGTTAAATGCTCCGCCGACGCTGGCGGCATCATGTCGATTTGAGGGCGAACGACCCAGCGCTGTTTCAATCCTTGCGCCGCAAATTTTTTGCCGCGTTTCCGGCAGCGTCTCCCATGGCGATGGCGGCCCGATCCACCGACGCCGCGGCATGGGTCATCACGTCCGCGCTGCGATCGCGCCGATCCTTGGTGAGGTAGAAAAAGGCGACCGCGACCAGCAGCGCCAAGGCGATGAGGGCGAACACCACGCCGTTTTCCCCGGCTGGTCCCGAAGTCGCCCGCACCGGTCGCTCTGGTCAGCGGCCTGCCGGTCATGCCTGTCGGCATCATGCCGCATCACCTGTCTCCTAATCATCGGAAACGGGTGAGAGGGCAGGAACGTTCCGGTCAGTCGTCCGCCGGAAGGCTGCGGCCCCGGCTCAGCCGGTCGACATCGTCCATGATTTCGTCCAGCACCGCGGTTTCGGTGGTTTCCTGGCTGCGGCGGCTCGGCAGATCGCCATTTTCCAGTATCTGTTCCAGCGCCGAGCGGCCACGGGCGACCCGGCTCTTGATCGTGCCCACGGCCACGCCGCAAATCTCGGCCGCCTCTTCATAGGCGAAACCACCGGCGCCGACGAGGATCAGCGCCTCCCGCTGCGGCTGCGGCAGTTGGAGCAGGGCGCGCTGCATGTCCGACAGTTCGACATGCTTGTCCTGGCCCGCGGGCGCGGCGAGGATGCGGTCTGCGGTCAGATCGTCCCAGTCGCCACGGAAGCGCGAGCGGCGCATCTGCGACAGATAATGGTTGCGCAGGATGATGAATGTCCAGGCGCGCATATTGGTGCCTGCCTGGAAACGGCTACGCGCCGCCCACGCCTTCAACAGCGTTTCCTGCACCAGATCGTCGGCGAGGTCGCGATTGCCCGACAGCGAGCGGCCGAAGGCGCGAAGATGCGGGATGACCGCCGCCAACTCCCGCTTGAAATCGGCATCGGACAGCTGCGCGCGTTCCTCCACGACTTCAACGATTTCGGAGCCGCCCGCCTCTTCATCCATCGCAACGTCCCCCGTGCCGGCAACCGTCCTGTCCACATGAACCGACATCGTCAAAGTCATATGCGCGTCCGTCCCCTAAACCCATCATTAATGCCGATACCGATTCCGCAAGGCGACCTATCGCCAGATCACCAGCAGCATCGCAATGACGGCGAGCGCCAGCGAAATGCCGAGCACATAGCGGACGACATGCGGCGTCGAGCCGGACCTCGCCTGGTCGGTGGCGATATGCTTTTCCTGATCCGCCATGGCGCATCTCCCGATCGTTACGCATCATTAACGCGGCGCACGAAGGGCGGTTCCCCATAAACTCGTGCCTGCCCGAACTCAGCCTAACTGAACTCAGGCGGGCGCGGTGGCCTCGTCAAAGAAGAGCGCCTGAGAAATAGCGGCCTTCACCGTCGACCGCTGGAACGGCTTGGTGATGAGGAAGGTAGGTTCGGGACGCTCGCCGGTCAGCAGCCTTTCCGGGAAGGCAGTAATGAAAATGACCGGCACCGAAAATTCGGACAGGATGTCCTTGACCGCGTCGATCCCGCTGCTGTCGTCCGCCAGCTGGATATCGGCAAGCACCAGGCCCGGCCGATCGGCCATGGCTTCGCGCACGGCGTCCTCGCGCGTTACGGCGATGGCGGTGACATCATGACCGAGGTCGCGGACGATGGTTTCGATGTCCATTGCGATGATCGGTTCGTCCTCGATGATCAGCACCTTGGCGCGGGTCTGGGCCTCGATCTCGCCCAGAGCCTCTTCGACCAGGGCGTCGACCTCAGTAGTCTCCATGTCGATGAGATAGGACACGTCGTCGACGGTGAAACCTTCGAGCGCGGTGAGCAGCAGCGCCTGGCGCGGCAGCGGCGTCAGGCGGGCAAGGCGGGCCTGCGCGATCGCTTCCCGGCTGCCGCCGGGCGAGACCGGCACGTCCTCCAGATGCGACGACGACCAGATGGCGTGAAAGGTCTTGTAGAGGCCGAGCCGCGGATCGACATCGGTCGGAAATTCCTCCGGCGCCGCGACGATGGCTTCCAAAGCCGCGCGGACATAGGCGTCGCCATGCGCCTGGCTTCCCGTCAGGGCGCGCGCATAGCGGCGCAGGAACGGAAGATGGGGGTGCAGTTGCTGTCCAAGCGACATCGTCAAATCGTCTCCCTGCCCAGTCGGGCGTTCACATCCCGAAGCATCGGCGTCAGCAGGAAGGATGGAATGTCCATGCCGCAATGGCAAGCCCCCGTCCCCCCTTTCGCCGGCCCCCGTCACGCCGGGGATCGGGCAGCGTAAAAAATGCTTCGATGGCCGGAACCAACAAAGTCCGGATTTGTTTCGCTTCCACATGGTTTTTTTGCCGGGACGGCGACTTTGTGGGCCATGCGTCCGCAGATATCGCCGGCTTCGGAATTGACGTCATGACAGAAAGCCGCAAATACGGGGCTTGCTTGCATGACACAGGCTTGCAGAGGGGCTGATTTTGGTTTCTTCAATGACGGAGCGGGGCACGTCCGAAAGCGGCGAGGATGGCGCATCGACGCCTTCCGAAACCTTGACGAAGACGCGCGCCAAGACCGCTTCCGCCTCGGCCAAAAAGCGCAGTCGGGGCAAGGAGGAAGGCCATGTGTCGCAAGCCCTGCGCACCGTCTATCAGCGCGCGATAGACGAGGATATTCCGTCTGAAATGCTGGACCTGCTGAAGAAGCTGGACTGAGACGCCCATGAGCGGAGGCAGTTCACCTCCGGCGTCGGGGGCCGTCCGGCGCCTCCCCGACTATTTCCGCTCCACCGGCGTCAAGATGTTCCTCATCCTGACCTTGGCCCTCCTGCCCCTGGGCCTCATCGCCCTGATCGCGTCGCTTCAGGCGATCCGCAGCGCTGACCTTGAGAAGGAGGCGCTGCTGCGCGTCGCGGTGACACAGAGCGCGCGCAAGCTGACCGCCGATCTCCAGTCCGACAGGACCGCCCTGCAGCTGACGGTCAACGCCTTCGCGCACAATGAAGTCGATCCGGGCATGTGCCGGCGGCTGGGGTTTTTCCTGACCGCGAACGAAGACAGCGACGGACGCTTCTACATCTATGATCGCAACGGCCGCAGGCTGTGCGGTTCTGCAGCACCGGAGCCGGCCGGGCTGGTCGCCGGCCAGCGGTTCGACAGGGAACAGGTGCTGCTGCTGCCGCAATCGCAGCATCTGGTCAGTCGTGTTCGGAGCGATGACGGACGGATGGTGGCGCTCAGCTATTATTCGCGCGCGCATCTGGAAAGCGTGGCCGATCCGGCGACGGCGATCCAGAACAGGCAACTTGTGCTGCATCAGGGTGAGAGGCAGCTGGTCGTCAGCCGCCCGGGCTCCGTGTTCCCCGGCCAAAGCAGCAGCCTGTCGGCGCGACTGGACCCTGCCGACATCATCCTGACAATGACGGTGCGCGAGCCGCCCGCGACCGTGGCCCGGCTGCTGTCCCTGTTCCTGCCGCTGCTCATGTGGTTCGCCGCCGCCGCCATCGGCTGGTTCGTCGTCAACCGGCTGCTGATTCGCCCGCTCGTCACCCTGCGGCGCGTGGTCGCGGCCTACGAGCCAGGGGAAGTGCTGGAGCCGATGCAGCGGGTCCGCACGCCCGCCCAGGAGATCATCGCGCTGGGCGACACGTTCCGCGAGATCAGCGAGGATGTCGCCACCCATGAGGCGGAGATGGCCGAGGGGCTGGAGACGCAGCGCAAATTGACGCGCGAGGTACATCACCGGGTCAAGAACAACCTTCAGATCATCTCCAGCCTGATCAGCCTGCACGCCCGGTCGGCGCATGAACCCGAAGCGGTGGAGGCCTATGCGTCGATCCAGCGCCGGGTCGATGCGCTGTCTGTCGTCCACCGCAATCATTTCGCCGAGCTTGAGGAAAATCGCGGCGTTGGGGTGCGGGCGCTGATCAGCGAACTGTCCGCCAGCCTGCGTGGCACCGCGCCGGCCGCCGCGCGCCGCTTCGCCATCCAGATCGAAAGCGACAATCTGAACATCAGCCAGGATGTCGCCGTGCCGATCGCCTTCCTGATCACCGAACTGGTCGAGCTGGCGATGATGCTGGCGCCGCTGGGATCGATGCACATCGCCGTGCAGGAAGAAGCGGAAGGGACCAACCGCGCGCAACTGATCATGCGGTCGCGCGGGCTGGTGGAATCGGAGGCGATGAGCGCGCACCTGAACGACCGATATGGCCGGGTGCTGACGGGATTGTCGCGGCAACTGCGCGCGCCGCTCGTCCATGACGGCGAAGCGGGCAGCTACGCCATCGCCATCAGCGTGCTGCCCTGAGCCGTCAGACCCGCTGATAGTCGCGGCGGAAATCGGCGGCGAAGATCGCCAGCCTGCCCGCCGCGATGCTGTCGCGCAGGCCCTGCATCAGTTCCTGGTAGAAGTGGATATTGTGCTGCGTCATCAGCATGGCGCCCAGCATTTCCCCTGCCTTCACCAGATGATGCAGGTAGGCGCGGCTCCCTGTGGCACAGACCGGGCAGCCACAGCGCGGGTCGAGCGGCCCCTGATCCTCGTTGAACTTAGCGTTGCGGATATTGAGCGGCCCCGCCCAGGTGAAGGCCTGGCCATTGCGGCCGGAACGGGTGGGCAGGACGCAGTCGAACATGTCGATGCCGCGCTCGACCGCGCCGACGATATCGTCGGGCTTGCCGACGCCCATCAGGTAGCGGGGCCTGTCCCCAGGCAGCATATCAGGGGCGAAGTCCAGCGTGGCGAACATCGCCTCCTGCCCCTCTCCCACCGCAAGGCCGCCCACGGCATAGCCGTCGAAACCTATGTCAATCAGTTGCTCGGCCGAAGCGCGACGCAGCCCTTCGTCGAGCGATCCCTGCTGGATCCCGAACAGGGCGGCGCGTTCCGCATGGTCTCCCCCGGCATCGAAGCCTTCGCGCGAGCGCCGCGCCCAGCGCATCGACCGTTCCATCGACTTGGCGGCTTCGTCATGGGTGCAGCCATTCTTCGTGCATTCGTCAAAGGCCATGACGATGTCGCTGTCCAGTAGACGCTGGATTTCCATCGACCGTTCGGGCGTCAGCATATGTTTCGAGCCGTCGATATGGCTGGAAAAGGCGACGCCTTGCTCGCTCATCTTCGTAAGGGCGCTGAGGCTCATCACCTGATAGCCGCCACTGTCGGTCAGGATCGGCCGGTCCCATCCCATGAAGCCATGGAGGCCGCCCAGACGTGCCATCCGCTCCGCGCCGGGACGGAGCATCAGATGATAGGTGTTGCCAAGGATGATGTCGGCGCCCGTGGCGCGCACTTCGGCCGGACGCATCGCCTTCACGGTGGCGGCGGTGCCAACAGGCATGAAGGCGGGCGTGCGGATGTCGCCGCGCCGCATCCGGATGACACCGGCGCGCGCCTTGCCGTCCGTCGCATCGATGGAAAAGGAAAAACGGGGTGCAATCATCCCGCGCCTCTAGGGGCGAACGGGCCGGGACACAAGGATTGGACCCGTCAGCCCGCCCGTCTCACGCCGTCAAACAGGGCCATGGCATCGATGTTGAAGCCCTCTACCCGGCGGTAGGGGCCAACGAAGCGGAGGCAGTCGGCAGACAGCCGCAGGGGCCAGGGGGCACCAGTTGCATCGTGCAGGGCCAGGGTCACGGACGGCGAGGAGGAACGGATGTGGCGCATCACCCCATCGTAAATGGCGAAGGTTAACAAAGGCCTAGAGGCCGGGACGGGGAACCGCGCCGAAAGATTTTTGTGGCTTTGCGGTTACATCGGGGTCCATTTCCGCGCCATTCGACGAGTCTTCTATGCAACAGTTGCAATGAAAAATGGTTAATGCCCTGTCAATATATGGACGTTCGATTGCATCATGCCTGCAAGCCTGTTCACTTCATGATCAATAAAAAACGGGGACGCAGATGATTGATTCAGGCCGGTTTAGCCCGACCAGACACGATGCGGAGGACGCATCGGACGACCATTTTGCCGCGGCGGAGAACCTGCCGCCGCTAGCACGAGCGAAGGGCGACATAGGCCAGTCGGCCTTGTTCGACCTGGGCCAGATCGATGTCCGGTGGGATGCCGATGCGGCGACATTGTGGGCCTATATGGCCCCTACGCATCGTCCCAATTTCAGCATGACGATGCTGCGCGACGTCCAATATTGGTATGCGGAATCGAAGCGGCTGTTCGACGCGGGCGTGCTGCCGATCAAATATATGGTCGCGGGATCGCGTTTCCCCGGCGTCTTCAATCTGGGCGGCGACCTGGAACTGTTCGCCGGCTGCATCGAGCGCGGCGACCTGCCGGGACTGGTGCGCTATGGCCATGCCTGCATCGATGTGGTGCATCGCACCTGGCGCAACGCCGACATGCCTGTGATATCGGTCGCGCTGGCACAGGGCGACGCGCTGGGCGGCGGGTTCGAGGCGCTGCTCTGCTTCGACGTGGTGATCGCCGAACGCAGCGCGCGGTTCGGCCTGCCCGAAATGCTGTTCGGCCTGTTCCCGGGAATGGGTGCCTATTCCATCCTCAGCCGCAAGCTCGGCCGCCTGGCTGCCGAACGCATGATCCTGTCGGGCAAGGTCTACAGCGCCGAGGAGATGTACGACATGGGCATCGTCCACCGGCTGGTGGAGGATGGCGAGGGCGAGCAGGCGGTGCGGGACTATGTGACGGAGAACCGCCCGCATCATGCCGGCCATGTCGGCGTGTTCGAGGCGGGACGGCGGGTCGATCCGCTTCATTATGACGAGTTGAAGGACATTGTGGAGAATTGGGCGGCGTCCGCCCTGAAGACGGATCTACGCGACATCCGCATGATGCGGCGCCTGGCGTCGGCCCAGACACGGCTTGGCCGTTAAAAAGCGGCGTCAGCCGAAGCGGCGCGCCTGGATGAGCGTCGCCGCTTCGGCCTGGACATTGTGCCGTTCCTCCATCAGCGCGAGCAGCCGGTCCTGCGGTATGGGGCGGCTGAGGATGAAGCCCTGCAGGTTGGTGAAGCCGGCCTCTTGCGCATAGCGCAGCTGTTCCTCGGTCTCGATGCCTTCGGCCACGGTTTCGACGTACAGGGCGCGCGCCAGTTGGGAGACGGACTGAGCGATCACCCGATGGCGTGGATTGTCCGCGACGTCGCGCATGAAGCTCTGGTCGACCTTGATCGTGTCGAACTCGTGCGTGCGCAGCGAGCCGAGCGACGAATAGCCGGTGCCGAAATCGTCGAGCGCTAAACGCAAGCCGATCCGGCGCAATTCGTTGAGGATGAGGTGCGTGCGTCGGTCGTCCTCAAGGAAGATCGATTCGGTAACTTCCAGTTCAAGCCGCCGCGCCGCCAGGCCCGACGCCAGCAATGCGGAAATGACCGAGCGGGGTAACCCGTCGGCCTTGAGCAAAGCAGGGGAGATGTTGACGGCGAGCCGCACCGAGTCGGGCCATTGCATCGCGTCATGACAGGCCTTTCGCACCGCCCAATGCGTGATCGGTTCGATGAGCGCGGTGCTTTCCGCAATGGGGATGAATTCGCCCGGGGAAATCGGGCCGTGGACCGGATGGTTCCAGCGCATCAGCGCTTCGCACATCGCGATGCGTCCTGTCGCGCTGTCGAAGATCGGCTGATAATGCAGCTGGAGCTCGTCGTTCGCCAGAGCGGCACGCAGGCCGGTTTCCAGCTCGTAGGTGCGGTCTTGCTCCGCCCGCATACTCCAGTCGAAGGTGGTGAAGCGGTTGCGGCCGGCATGTTTGGACCGATAGAGCGCGAGGTCCGCATGCTGGAGCAGCTCGTCCCCGCCCTGCCCGTCTTCCGGCGCGACCGCGATGCCCATGGAGGCGGTGACGGTCAGCTGGTGGCTGCCGATCTCCATCGCGCCTTCGACCGCGCGCATGATGTCGGACGCGATCAGGCGCGCCTCGTCGCGATCCGCGTTCGGGCAGATGAGGACGAATTCGTCGCCGCCAAAGCGGGCGACATGGCCGCGCGGCCCCAGCACCACCTTCAGCCGCTCGGCCACGGCGCAAAGCAGCTGGTCGCCGATGATATGGCCCAGCGTGTCGTTGATTTCCTTGAACCGGTCGAGATCCATCCACAACACGGCCATCGGCGCGTCGTCGACGGTCCGGCGGTCGAAGAGGTCGCGCAGCCGCCGCTGCATCGCCATGCGGTTTTCGACGCCGGTCAGGCTGTCATAATGAGCGAGCCGTTCGAACTTGAGAGCGAGCTGCGACTTCTCATATTTGCCTTGATGGGCGTCGAGCACGATGCGGTGCGTGGTCCGCGTGATTTCCGCCATGGCGAAGATCATGAGGAAGCAAAGGATGCCAAGGATCACATAGCCAAGACCGCCGGCTACAATGAGGCCAAGCGCGGTCGGAAGGAGGGAGAAGCAGGTCTGCCCCACTGCGACCGGCACGCGGCCCGCATTCCGGCCCGAAATGCCGCCCGCATAGGAAGCAACCATGCCCACGGCCAGGACATGCAGCGTCGCGTCCTGCGTGAGCACAAGCGTCGCGAGCGATTGCAATCCGAGGAGCGCGGCGTAGATCCACGCGCCCAGTTCATAGGCGAGGCCCCAGATCGGACGGGCGGGCTTGTCCTGATGCGCGAGCGCGCGCTGGAAATAATAAGAGGATATAGACCGGCTGACGCCGACCAGCAGCACCAGGCAGGCGATGATGGTCATGGGAAGCGTCGCCGCCTGCCACGCGAGCACCGCGCTCAACGAACCGCCCGAGATCGCGCCGGCCAGCAGCGAGGCCGGCGAGGCGTAGAGCGCCTTCACAAGACCGTCGCGCACCTCCTCGCTTTGCTCGGAGAGCGGCGCGGCGCGCCGACGCAGAAGTCCTGCGGGCAGGAGGCGGAATGGTGGTGACACGTCTGCGGCATAATGCCGCCATAGCCTTTCCATTTGGTAAACCATTCCGAGCGCCCTGCAACGCGCCGGATGAAGCCCCCGCCGGTGCCGCCGGATGCAGGCGAAACAGGGTCAGCCCGGCTTCTTGCCCGGCCCGGTGGCCGCATCGACGCGGCCGAGATTCTTCATGCGCGACCAGAGATCGTCCGCCACCGGGACATTATTGGCGATGACTTCGGCGGGATCGACCGCTTCGGGAAAGCGGATGCCGCACACGCCGTCCAGCAGCCACATGATGCGCGCCTCCGCCTCGAACCGGCGAGCCTTGAGCATGATCCAGTCGCCGACCGCAAGCCCGCGATTGTCGTTGAGCATCGCGCCCCCGGCGGAAATGTCGCCGACGACGATGGGCCAGCTTTGTTCGCCCCGGATCAGTTCGGCCGAAAATTCGGTGGCGAACCGGGGATGAC
>JACESO010000009.1 GCA_013911745.1 Sphingobium sp.
GTCCAACGGCAGATAGTCGTAGCGCAGGACGATGTTCAGTTCGTCGGCCACCACCATCGCATAGGCCGGGTCGGCGATCATCCGCTTCACTTCCTCCCACGCTGCGCGCGTCGTCGCAATGTCTCGCGCACGATCCTGCGTATCCCAGGTGAAGCCTTCGCCCATCGGCTTGAACTCCACCAGTTCAGGGAAAGCGTCGAACACCGCCTTTTCGCCGGTGGCCATGGCGCCCTTCACGAACTGGATCACGCCCACTTTCTGCCCATGGCCGATGGCGCGGACCACCATGCCGAGCGCGGCGGTCGTCTTGCCCTTCCCTTTGCCAGTATGGACGATCAGCAGGCCTTTTTCAGCCGTCCGGCTGGCAACGATCCTCTGCTGGGCCGCCTGCCTCTTGCGCATTCGCGCCTTATGCTCTTCCTCGCTACGTTGCATCGTCCTGATCCCGTTCCGCGCCGGGGCAACAGGCGGGGCGAGCCATGATCATCCCGATAAAGGGACGGGCGATGGCCGGACAGACGCCCTGGGGCGGGCGCTCGCCCCGGACGCATGACCGCGCGGCCCCAGCCGCATCACGCACGTCGCTCAGACGGATACAGACCGTGCCCCGGCCAATCCCTGGGCCAAAGGCAAGAGCGACCAGACGCCGGCAGGTCTCCTGGCTCGCGGGTCAGGGCTTGATGCACGCCTTCCCAGGCCAGGCGGAAAACGCGGCAGGCCCAGTGGCTGCTTCCCTGCTGGAAGGAAGCGCTGTGCATCGCGCTCGCCGCTTACAGTTGCAGGGACAGCTGCGGATTTGGGCATGTGGCCGCCAAGGCCCCGCCCGCACCGCCTTCCCATTTTAAGCCTCTTTCGAGGCACCGGCGCGATCTTTGCCCGGACATCGGCGATGCCCGGATGCCCAAGCCGATAATGGCGGCGATGGCCAGCCGCAACTTCTTTCGCAAGGGCGTGGTTTTGGAAGGCCGATCAGATCGGCACCGCGGTCGTATATTTGACCTGCGCCAGCGCGAAATGCGACGATCCGGTCGCCACCGAAGGATGACGCAGCACGGTGCGCATCAGAAAGCGGGTGTAATCCTCCACATCGGCGACCAGGATGCGCAGCAGATAATCCCAATCGCCGGACATGGAATAGCATTCGATGATCTCGTCCCGCGCGGCGACAAAGCCTTCGAATGCCTCTGTCGTTTCGGCCAGATGGTTCTTGATCTTGATATGGCAGATGACATTGACGCCCCGGCCGACCCGCGCCGCGTTCACCAGGCGAACGGGTCGCGCCAATATGCCGTCCGCCTCCAGCGCACGCATCCGCCGCCAGCAGGATGCGGTGGACGCGCCGACCCGATCCGCCAGATCGGCATGGCTGATTGAGGCATCGCGCTGCAGTTCGTGCAGCAGCTTTCGGTCGATGGCGTCGAGGGGACGGGCTGCGGTCATCGTCTGCGCCCTTTGCCGTGAAAACCCGATGCGCCGATAATGTTCATGATGAAATGTCCGCAGCCTTTGCCTTAATTAGGAAATGATGTTATCTTGAATGGCCTATTTTCCGCAAGCTTTGAGATGGGCATCCGCGAAATCATGCTAGGCTGCACTCATGGCAGAGGATAGTGCACCGCCCGCGGGCGCGGCTCCGGACTGGACGATATCGCAGGACTGGGCGTCGTACAGTTCCGAGGAGCATGCGGTCTGGGACCGGCTGTTCACCCGCCAGTCGCGCATGTTGCCGAACCGGGTCGTTCCCGCCTTCATGGAGGGGCTGGATGTGCTGCGCATGTCTAAATCCGGCATCCCGGATTTCGACGAGCTGAACGAGCGGCTGTTCCGTGCGACCGGATGGCAGGTGGTCGCCGTGCCAGGCCTGGTGCCGGACGCGATATTCTTCGAGCATCTCGCCAACCGCCGCTTCGTCGCGGGACGCTTCATCCGAACCCCTGATCAGTTCGACTATCTGCAGGAACCGGACATCTTCCACGATGTATTCGGCCATGTGCCGCTGCTCGTCCATCCGGTCTTCGCCGACTATATGCAGGCCTATGGCATGGGCGGGCTGCGCGCCGCTAAACTGGGCATGATAGAGGCCCTCGCCCGTCTCTACTGGTATACGGTTGAATTCGGCCTGATCCGCGACGGCGGAGACATCAAGCTGTACGGCGCGGGCATCATATCATCCTACGGTGAAAGCCTCTTCGCGCTCGACGACCCGTCGCCCAACCGCATCGGCTTCGATCTGGAGCGGGTGATGCGGACGCGCTATCGCATCGATGATTATCAGCAGAGCTATTTCGTAATCGACAGTTTCGATGACCTGCTGCGACAGACGCGCGATGCCGACCTTGGCCCGATCTACGAGCGATTGCGCGGAATGGACACGATCGCGGAAGACGCAGTGCTGCCGACCGACGGGCTGCTGCATGCCGGGACGCAGGCCTACGCGGCTGCAAGGGCGAGCGGCTGACTCGAGCTAGGCATTACGGGGCCGGCGCAGATGCGCGGCTTTCCCGGGGCGACCGATCGCAGGCCGATCTGATATATCTGTCCGACTGGACCATGACGGGCAATCGCGCCATCTTGATCCGCACCATCGTGGTTGTGGTGGAGGAAGACATGGTGACGGGGAACGCGTATTCATGGGTAGTTCAGCGGTGAGCGGCATGGATGCACGGGCAGGGGATCGTGCCACCGGCGATGCCGTTGCAGCGCGGCGGCCAAGTGCCGTCGAAGCGGCGCCGGCAGACTGTATGGAGTATCCTATGAACCGACGCGATCTTCTCGCCATGGGCGGCAGCGCCGCGCTGCTGGCTGCCGCCGTGCCCCGCATCATTCCCACCGCCGCAGCTCTCGACGATCAGCCCGGATCGCTGCGCGCGCGGGCCGACCGCAAGGGGCTGCTGTTCGGATCGGCGGTCAGCGGCCGGGCTCTGGGCGATCCGCGGCTTCAGCAGGTGCTGATCGCCGACGCGAACATCCTGGTGCCCGAAAATGAGTTGAAATGGGACGCGGTGATGCCCGCGCCTGACGTTTACGACTTTTCGCGCGCCGAGGCGATCTATGCCTTCGCCAAGGCGAACGACATGAAGATGCGCGGCCATACGCTGACCTGGTATCGTAGCGAACCGGCCTGGGCGTCGGACCGGATCGCCGGGCTGAGCGCCGCGCAGGCCGGCCAGTTCCTGGAGGACTATGTCGGCCATGTCGTCGGTCACTGGAAAGGCCGCATCGCCCAGTGGGACGTGATCAACGAGCCGACAACGGCCAAGGGCGCGCTGCTGGAACAGCTGTGGTCCGGGAAGCTGGGCGAACGCTATATGGACATAGCGCTTCACGCCACCGCGGAGGCCGACCCAAGCGCGCTGCGGATGATGAACCAGACGCTGATCGCGCAGGAATGGTGGTGGGAGGACAAGCAGCGCGACGAAACGCTGCGGGTGGTCGAGGGGCTGCTGAAACGCGGGGCACCGCTTCAGGGCTTCGGCTATGAAGCGCATCTGCGCACCGCCTACGCCTTTTCGGAGGGCAAGTGGGCGCGGTTCCTGGAGGAACTCAAGCAAATGGGCCTCAAGTTCATGATCACCGAACTGGACGTCGACGACAGCGGCACGATCGGCGATCAGGACAAGCGGGATCAAGCGTCGGCCGCGCTGGTCAAGTCATTGCTCGACGTGTCGCTCAGCTTCGATCATTGCCTGGGCGTGCTGACCTGGGCAGCGGGGGACCGTTATAGCTGGCTGATGCAGGAAAAGGACCGCCAGCGCAAAGACGGCATGCCGCTGCGGCCCACGCCTCGCGACGCGAATTTCCGGAAGAAGCCGATGTGGAATGCGATCGCGCAGGCACTGGACGCGGCGCCCGCGCGCTGAGGCTCAGCGCCCCTCGGTCCCCATCGCGGCGGGATAGGTCGCGCGCAGCTTTGCCAGAATGGCGTCGGCGACGACCGCGGATCCCGGCGCGGTCAGGTGGCCATAGTCGAACTGCATCGGCTCACCCGGGCGCGCCTGCGTGCGGCAGCGCCCCTGCGCGTCGCACAGGAGGTCGATGAGCGAGAGATAGGGCGTGCCGGTGCGCGCAGCGATGGCGCGCATCTGGCGATCCACTATGAACATCTCGTCCATCAGCATCCGACGCGGCAGATCTGCGTCGTCCCGCCGCCGGGCGGCGAGGATGAGGCGGGGCAGCTCCGTCTCATATTGCGGGATCGGGCCGACGAGCAACGGGTGCGACCGGCGGACCAGCGGATCGCGAAGCGTTTGCTCGACGCCGTCCAGCACGCCCAGCCGCCAGCGGGACGCCAGGATGAGCGCGGCGGGGCGATGATTCCTGAGCCACCCCGTCAGCAGGCCGCCGATCACCGCTTCGCAGCTCCCCGGCTTCATCCGCTCAGGGATGCGCGCGACGCAGCCGATCGCCGTCGCCTGCACCAGATCATAATGCCCCGCATAGCGGGCAAGGCCGGGCCACAGATGCGCGGCATGGCTGTCCCCGACGAACGCGATGGCGGGCTTGTTCGTCGTGGCGAGGCAGTTTTCAGGCTGGTAGGCGCTGTTCCAGCCGACCTTGAAGCAGCGTCCGGCGCGGTAGGCGTCATCGCCGCGATAGAATAGATAGCCTGCCAGACGCCTGTCCTGGGCATCATAGCGCGACAGGCCGTTAGCGATCGACGGCAGCACCAGCGCAAGGGCAATCAGGCCGGCGATGGCGGCGGCTCCGCCCCACAACACGCGCGGCGTCGGCCAGCCCCGGCTGGCCACCCGGAACGGGCGTTCGACATACCACCAGGACGCGACCGAGAGGATCAGGATCACGGCGATCATGGCGACTTTGGCAGGGATGCCGTGGCCTATGAACAGGCCGCTTTCGGCAAAGACGATGACCGGCCAGTGCCACAGATAGAGCGAATAGGAGATGAGGCCGATCTGGCGGAACGGCGCGCCGGCGAGCCGCCTGGAAACCCAGGTGTCCGATCGGCCGGCATGGATCAGCAGCGCCGCGCCGACGCAGGGCAGGGCTGCGGCAAGGCCCGGAAAGGGCGTGGTTTCGGTGTAGAATTTGACGGCGACGGCGATCATCCCCAGCGCTGCGACGCTCATCAGTTCGGCGAGCCAGCGGCGCGACGGCGCGTGCCGCGACACGGCGAGCCATGCGCCGGTTCCCAGTTCCCAGGCGCGTGTGGGCAGGAGGTAGAAGGTCGCGGAAGCATCGCGCGGGAGCAGCCAGATCGCGCAGGCGAAGGACAGGATGGTGATGACGACGACCGTCACGAGGATGAGGCCATGCCGCCGCGTCGCCAGCAGTCCGATCACGAGCGGCCAGGCCAGATACCATTGCTCCTCGACAGCCAGCGACCATGTGTGGAGCAGTGGTTCGGACAACGCGCCGAGATTGAAATAATCGGTGGCGAGATAGAAGCTGATGTTGGACCCGAACAGCGCCGTCGCCATCAGCGACCGTGCATAGCGCTCCCATTCACCCGGCAGCAGCCAGATGACCGCGCCCACGGACGTGCACAGCGCCATGACGATGAGCGCCGGAAAGATGCGCAGAATGCGGCGGCGATAGAATTCGGCGATCGAGAGCTGCCCCATCTGCGCGTCGCGCAGCAGGATGCCGGTGATGAGGAAGCCCGAAATGACGAAGAAGATGTCGACGCCGACGAAGCCGCCCCGAAACCCCCGGACGCCTGCATGAAACAGGACGACCGGGATCACGGCCAGCGCGCGCAGACCGTCAATGTCGCCGCGATAGGCAAGGTGCGCCGATGGCGCCGCGGCCGTGACGATGTGGCGCATATCGTCGGCGCGAGAAGCAGGGGTGGCCGGCAACGCTATGGCTCAGGCCACCTGCCCGCCGACACTCCGCTGAGCGCCGGCCGGCAGCGATGCCTGCCAGATGTCGGAGAGGCTGGCGCTGAAGGACTGAAGCGAGAAGCGGCGGTGGTAAAGGGCGAGACCATTGTCGCTGAGGGACTGGCGCAACGCCGGCTCGCGCAGCAGCGCCGCGATTCGCCCGGCCAGTGCGGAAACGTCGCCCGGCTGACAGAAGAGCACGTCCTGCCCGTCGGTCAGCACTTCGGGAATGACGCCGACCGGCGTGGTCACGACCGGCGTGCCCAGCCCCAGCGCCTCCAGTATCACGAGCGGCAGGCCTTCATGATAGGAGGGCAGCACCATGATGTCCGACGTGGCGGTGACTTCGCGTGACCCTGCCTGGTCGAGCCATCCGGTGAAGCGGCAGCGGTCGGCGATGCCGAGGTCCGCCGCCTTTGCTTCGAACATCGCAATGTCGCCCGGCCCTGCGAAGGTCATGCGCCAGTCGGGCACATCCGCCGGAAGCTGCGCGAGAGCGGCGAGCAGATCGTGCGTGCCCTTGCGCTGGCCAAGGCTGCCGAGGAACAGGATGTCGAGCGGCTTTGTTCCGTTCGCGTGAAGGCGGTGCGGCGGCGTCGCGACCGGCACGCCGTTCCAGAGAATTTTGGCGCGTTCAGGCTTCACGCCCAGCCGGTCGATCACCCAGCGCCGATAGCGTTCGCCAAGGACCACGACCGCCGTGGCGCTGCGGAATACGAAGCCGAGCAGCGCCAGCGCCGGGCCGGGCATTTGCTCCAGTTCGACGGCATGGAGATGCAGAACCGTAGGAAGGCGCAGCAGGCGGGAAAAGAGCGTCACCACCGACTTTCTGGCCGCAGACCCCTTGTCCCCTATATTGACGTGGACGAGCAGAATCTCGCGCCGATGGCGGAAGATGGTGCCCAGCGCCTTAAGGAGCAGAAACAGCGACTGGAGCTTCGTCGATTCATCGCGGGTGACAAGGTGAAGCGTCCGCAAATCGGGCCAGGCCGATGGCGCAGCCTCGATAATATAGTCTTTCACCCTGCCCATGCCACCGCCTGCCGCGCCTTGGGGCGCAGCGATGAAGACAATGTTGCGTCGCACGTTCAAGACAGCCTCGCTTTCTGCGGGTCCGTGGTTGCCGGTTCCGTGCATCCGCCATATGGGAATCAGGGCGATTGGACGAATCCGGCGGGGCGGACATGACTTTCCTCCCTCATCACAAATAAAGCAGACGGGAGCAACGTGCGTGAAACGCAGGATCGCATTTCATTTTTTCAGTCTGGACCAGGGCGGCGTCGAGCGGATGCGAATCGCCCTTTCGCACGAATTGCTGGCGCGCGGCTATGATGTCGATTTCGTTCTGGTCAAGAAGCAGGGAGAGTTGCTGCCCCTGGTGCCCGCAGGCGTCCGCATCGTCGATCTGGGCAGCAGCCGCACCGCGACCAGCCTGTTGCCGCTGGCCCGCTATCTGAAGAAGGAACGGCCCGACGCCCTCTTTTCCAGCATGGGACCGCAAAATGTGATGGCGATCATCGCGCGGCGGCTGGTGGGTGCGAAGGGCTGGCTGGGCGTGATGCAGCATAATGCGCTGTCGGCGGAGGCCAAGGCGGGCATTTCGCTTCAGCAGGCGCTGGTGCCACTGTCGTACCGTGTCTTCCTGCCCGGCGCGGACGGGGTGTTCGCCGTATCGGCGGGCGTGGCGGATGATATGGCGCGCGCGACGGGTTTCGAACGCGAGAAGATCGGTGTGCTCTACAACCCGGCGTGCCCCGAAGGGCTGGACCCGGATGCCCTGCCGCGGGTCGATCATGCCTTTTTCGACAGCGGCGATCCGGTCGTCATCGGCTGCGGCCGGCTGGTGGCGCAAAAGGGATGGGATACCCTGTTGCAGGCGTTCGCGCAGGTGGTCGAACGGCGAGCGGCACGATTGCTGATCCTGGGCGTCGGTCCGGAAGAAGAAGCGCTTAAAGCCCAGGCGGAGGCATTGGGGCTGAGCGACCATGTGGCGTTCATGGGATTCCAATCCAACCCCGCGGCATGGATGGTGCGGTCCAACCTGTTCGTCATGAGTTCCCGCTACGAAGGATTCGGCAACGTGATCGTCGAAGCGCTGGCGGTCGGCACCGCCGTGGTCAGCACCGACTGCAACTACGGCCCCTCGGAAATATTGGACGGCGGGCGATATGGGGCGCTGGTGCCGGTGGGCGATCCGGCAAGCATGGCCGATGCGATCGTCGCGTCGCTGGAAAAACCGGTGGACCGCAAGCGGCTGATGGCGCGGGCAAAGGAATTTTCGGTCGCGCATGTGGTCGACAATTATCTGCGCGCGGCGTTCGGCGACGAGCAGCGCCAGGCGGCGTGACGCACGTGGCCTAACGCGGATCATCCTTGTCGGCATTGACCCGGCCGATCGCCGCCGCCACTGCCAGCCGGAATTCCTCTCCCGCCGCGCGAACCCACCGCATCATGTTGGCATGGCGGATGGCGCGCCACGGAGCGCGCATATCCTCGATGCAGGCGATCACCAGCATCAGCACGAATTGCATGAACTGGTCGGTCGCCATGATCGAGCTTTCGGTCACATTATGGCCGATCGAAAAGAACAGGATCGCGAACATGAGCGCTCGGTATCTGTCGGGCAGATCCGCCTCGAAGATGAGCTTGGCCAACGGCACGACGAAGATGGCGAGGACCGACAAGCCAAGCCCGATCAGGCCGAGTTGGGCGGTGATGTCGAGATAGCCGTTATGTCCTTCGGCCACCTGAAGGAGAATCCAGCGCTGGCTGGTATAATGGCTGAGCGGGCCGCTGTCGCCCACCGCCCAGAAGGAGGCGAAGCCCGCGCCCAGCATCAAATGATCCTGAATATAGTCCACAAGGATGCGCCAGATCTGGATGCGTCCGGTGAAGGCATCCTGACTGCTGCCGAGATAGGAGAGGTAGGATGGCAGATAGGTGTCGATCACATAGGCGAGTACGCATCCCGCCACTATGGCACCGGGTACGACGAGCAGCCGCACCCGCGGATGGTAGTTTTTGACGATATAGCCGCCCAGGATTGCGGTCAGCGAGAGCGCCATCGACGTCTTGGAATTGGTCTGAATGAGGAAGAATATATCCGCCGCGATCAGGCCCAGCCGGACCACCAGCGGCATTTCGCCGATGCCGAAGACCAGCAGGAACAGGGTGAGTGCGCAAACCGGCCCGGTGATATTCTTGTGCGGCACGATGCCGCGCCACGCCCCCAGCAGCGACGGATCGTTGCTGTCGGCGCTCAGGTGGATCGCCGCCACAGGCTTGAGCAGGACCGCCAAATAATTGGCGATCAGCATCGCAATGCAGCAATAGCAGAGAATCTTGAGGAACTGCCGGTAGCCCAGCGCGTCGACCGCGCGGAAGATCGACCAGATGACGAGGAATGTCAGGATCAGGCGTCGCAGCGATACGCCCGGCGCCGCCGCCCAGCCCAGGCTGAGGACGCACCAGCCCAGCAGTATGATCATGCTCAGCGGGAAGCGCAGAAGGCCGGCCGGATTGATCAACGGCCGGCTCGCCGCCAGCACGAGGCCTGCGCAGAGGAACAGGATGACCTGCCGCAGCGCGCTGCCGCCTTCTCCCGCGCTTTGGCTCACATCCATGTCGCCCTGAAGCGGCGTCAGGCGGGTGGCCGTCGCAAACAGCAGGATCGCGACGGCGATGATAGCGAGAGCGCGGTAATAGCGGGAAAAATCCAGTCTCCGGCGACCGGGATAATAGGCCATAATTTCAGGACCGGGCGACCAGCACGCATCCCGCCGCGATCAGCAACGTGCCGCCCACGCGCAGCGGCGTCACATTTTCGCCCAGGATCACGAGTCCGAACACCATCGTAAGGATGAACCCCAGCCCGACGAACGGATAGGCCATGCTGAGCGGGGCGCGCGCCAGCACCGACAGCCACAGGATCGCACCGATGCCGTAGAGCGCCAGACCTCCGATGACGAGGGGCTGGAACAGATAGGCGAGCAGGTCGCCCGACCCCTGCGCCCGGCCAACGCCGATCTTGAGCACCAGTTGGGCGGCGGCCGACAGCGAAACCGAAACGATGATGAGGAGAAAGAGAAGCGGGCTCAACGTGGCGGTCTCCGTGCAGCGGCGATCCTTAGTAGCGATTTCGGCGGCCGACGCCAGCGGCCAGCCCCGCGGGCATCGCCGGAACGAGGCACGGGCCAGCCCAAGTCAGGAGGCGGCAAGCATGATGGTGACTATGCCGACCAGGCACACGCAGCTTCGCCAGTCGCGCAGCGCGAAAGCGATCGGATCGTCATCCATCAGCCGCCGGTGCGCCAGCATCAGCACGCGCGCGATCCAGTACATGAGGATGGGGCAGATGAGCCAGAGCAGCGTGGGATGGCGATAAAGCTGGCGCACGGAATCGGAGGAAACGTAGAGCGCGAACACCGTGACCGCGTTGAACCCTGCCGCCGCCGCCAGCGTCGCGACGATCGGAAGATCGGCGACGCGATAGTTGCGGTTGCTGGGATCGGGGAGAGAGGCGTCGAGCCGGACCGACAGTTCGGTATAGCGCTTCACCAGCGCCAGCGAGGTGAAGATGAACATGGAAAAGCCGAGCAGCCATTCCGACATCCAGATACCGACTGCCGCCGATCCGCCGATGACGCGGATCGAATAGAGCATGGCAAGGACGATGGCATCCACCAGCATCTTGCGTTTGAGGCTGAAGGAATAGGCGCAGGTGAGCAGAAAGTAGCCCATCAGCACGGCGGTGAAGGGAAGGCCGACCGCAAGCGCAATCGCAAAGGCGCTCGCCAGCAGCAGCCCCGCGACGGCGATCGCGGCAAAGGGCGAGACGAGCCCGGCGGCCAGCGGGCGCAACCGCTTACGCGGATGCGCGCGATCCGACTTGAGATCCACCAAGTCGTTGATGATGTAGACGCTTGACGCGCAGAAGGAGAAGGCGACGAACGCCGCAAGCGCCAGGAGGATGAGGCCCGGATTGATCGTGTGCGATGTCAGCAAGGGTACGAAAACCAGGCCGTTCTTCGCATATTGATGGACGCGCAGCATCTTGTGCCAACGCTTCCACGAGCGGGGCGCAGGCGAAAGATGTTCCGCGTCACGATGGCGCGACGCGATCTGCCGGCGGACCCCGCCGTCGACGTTGATCGCGATGCATCGGCGTGCCACCGCCCAGACCGGCAGGTCCGCCTTGCTGTTGCCGATATAATCGAAACCGCCCTGCCCGAACATTTCGACCAGCCGTGCCGCCTTGGCGTGGCCGGCCAGATTGACGACGCCGTCCGAGGCGAGCCAGCCGGCGAATATGCCCAGATGTTCGGCGATCGCGCGGACATGGTCGGCATGACTGGCGGAGGCGAGATAGACCGGACGGCCAAGCGCGCTCTCGCGGCGGATATAGTCCAGCACCGCGTCTTCGAAGGGTAGGGTGGATGCGTCGATGCTGGCGGCGTCCGCGATGGCGGCCTTGAACTCCGCCTTGCCGCGCAGGAGCGCTGGGATCAGCCGCCATGCGTTGCGCGGATCGGCGCCGACCGCGTGGAAGAAGGTTTCGACGAGCAGGTCCGACCGGATGAGCGTGCCGTCGAGGTCGACGACCAGCGGCACCGGCCCGGCGGCGCTCCGGGCGCCCGGTTCCATCAAAACGCCGTCCTGCACTGCCGGATCATCCAATTGCCCCATATTCCCTTTGGCCTGAAGGCCGTTCCGCTTCCCCGCCGATCGTGCTTCCTCGCCGCGGAGCGCCATGCTAGCATCCCATTCGCGGGTACGAGCATCCTTTTCGTCCACCTGTCCCCATATACTGTATTCGACGGAAGGTAAGAGATGCTTAATGCCTCCCCCGCTTCGCGCAGTCATGGCGTCCGCCTTTCTTCCGGCCTGTTGATCCTGGCCGCGACCCTGATCGTCTGCCTGCTGGCGATCGACCGGCAGAGCTTCTGGATGGATGAGCTAGGCACATGGCAATATGTGGGCGTGCATGGTCTTCGCGCATGGTTCCGTGGCTTCCTTGCCATTCGCAATTCCGATGGCCAGTTGCCGCTTTATCATTTTCTGGCGTTCGGCTGGTCCCGGCTGTTCGGTTCGGCCGAGATCGCGTTGCGCAGCCTCAACGCCGCACTTCTGCTTGTAGGCATGGCGGCGATTGGCTGGACGCGGGGCCTGCCGCGCGATCTCGTCACCCGCTGGGCGCTGCTGCTGCTCTGCAATTGCTTTGTCTGGGCCTACCTCAACGAAGCGCGGCCCTATGTCATGCTGGTTTCCGGCTCCATCTTTTTGACGCTCGCGCTGCTGCGGGCCTGGACGATGCGGGGCGAAGCGGGCGTGCCGGCGATGGGGCCGGTCGCGATGCTGTTCCTGACGGGTGCCTTGCTGAGTTTCGGGGCGTCCCCCATCGCCGCGCCGTTCATCGCGGCGCACATGGCCGCGATTCTCTGGCTGCACGGATGGAGGGGCATCGCCGGTCTCCGGCGAATGGGGGCGGGACCGATTCTCTATGCGCTTGCCTGTCTGATGGCGGCTGGCGTCATCACCGCCCTCATCCTCTTCAGCATGGCGAAGGGCGCGACGCCTGAAACGCGCAACAGCACCAGCATCGCGACGATGCTGTTCGGGTTTCTGGAAGTCATGGGCGCTGGCGGCTACGTGCCGGGGCGCGATCTGCTGCGCGTTGCGGGAGTCCACGCGCTGGCCGGCTGGCAATGGGGGATGCTTGCGCTGCTGAGCGCGGCCTGGGCGGCGACTGTCTTGGCAGCGCTTGCGGGGCGGCATCGCGCGCTGGTGCTCATCCTTGCCGGACTGACCGGCTTTTCCATGCTTTGCGTGATCGGCGCGGGCTATGGCATCGGCTTCCGCATCGTGGGCCGTCACTTTGCCTTTGCCGCGCCGCCCATGATGCTGGTGATGGCGATGGGATGCGAGCGGCTGGCGCAAGGACGACGCTGGGTGGTTCCGGCGCTCGCGCTGCTGTTGCTCGGCTCGACCGCCGCGTTCCGCCTGGATAGCGCGCACCGCAAGGACGACACCGCCGCCGCCGCCGCGCTCGTCAAGGCTGCGCAGGCGCAGGGCGAGACAAGCTGGTGGGTCGGGGGCTATCTCGTGCCGCTCTACTTTGACGTGCCCACACGCTCGTTCGATAGAACGGTGCAAGCCGGGATAGGCGCGATCAAGGCGGAGGGCCAGGACGACTGGGCCGCGTCGATGGAGCGCCTGCCCTCGCCGACCCTCATCTTGGTGGAGCGACCGGAGGTGAACGATGCGCATGGCTCGTTCGCACGCTATGCGGCGCGGCACGGCTTGACATATCGGGTCGCGATGCGCGGCTATGTCGCCTATCGCGCGCCCTAGCGCCGCTTGCCACGCGCTTGCCTGCCGCTATGCTCCCAATGACGCAGGGCACTCGCCCGACAAGGAGGCATGATGGATCGCGCCGGCAATGCAAGGAAACGCAGCCTGCTGCGCCCACTGGCAGGAATGGTGACGGCGTTGCTGCTCGTGCCCTTCGTCGGTCCGGCAGAAGCGGATGACCGGCGTCCCGGTCCCGGATGGGAGGGGAATGAAAAGGCGCTGCCGGCCGGCGCTATCGTCCTGCCGGACAAGGAAAATTATTTTCAGGGCCCCTATATGGCCTTTGCCAGCCCCTGGTCGGCAATGTTCGATCCGCGTCTCAGGGCCGGGGTGGACTTCCGCGACAAGATCATCGTGCAGCCCGCGACATTCCCCGACGGCACGACGATCCGTACACGCTGGCCTGTGGCACGACCAGAGAAGTCCGGCGTCTGGGGCTATCATTTTGTCGCCTACGGCCATTATGACGGCAAGGATCCCCCGCCAGGCGCGATTCCGCCGAAGAAGGTGCGCGATATTGCCGAGTTGAAGCAGAGCTTCCGTTTTTCCTATCGCTACAGCCCAAATTTCAACCTGCTGAACGAATTTTATCTCACCCGCCTGCCCGGCGACTTGAGCGACAAGCTGTTCGAAATCGGCTTCTTCCTTCATGTGCCGCCGGTGACGCTCGATTTCATCCGCGCCGTGGGCGTCAACGAAGGCGACTATACCGACAGCCAGGGGCGACGCTGGGGCATCAGCAGGCACGAGAAGTTCATCCGCATCTACCCGCTCGATGCGCGGGACGTGTCCGAAGGCACGCTCGACGTGCGCGAGTTTCTGCATGTCCTTGTCGAACGCAAGGTGATCACAGGGGAGGAATGGTTCAACGGCATCGCCTTCGGCACCGAGCCGGTCGCGGGCGCGGGTCAGACCGAGCTCGAAATCCACCAGTGGAAGGTCGGTTACCGCTAAGAGCGGCCGCTATTCCGAAAGGCTGCCGAACAGCTTTTCGCTGCGAGGCGGGCGGACCGATATGCCTAGCTCGTCGAATAGGCTTGCCTTGCGCCGCAGCAGCTTGCGCTGGCCCAGGATCTGGACCATCGCGACGCACTGCACCACCACCATCGACTTGACGCCGAAAGCGAGCGATCCAGCGGTCACCACCAGGAACAGCAGCACCATGTAGAGGGCCGAACGGTCCATCTGCCGCGTCATGCTGTAGAAGAGCCAGGGAAGCGCGATCATCATCGGCAGGACGCAAAGCAGACCGTAGGTGATGGTGAGGGCCGCCCAGGCGAGTTCCAGACCCGCAGGCGTATTATAGAATTTCGCCATGGCCATGCGGTCATAGAAGTTCATCCCGAACAACAGGTCGTTGGTCGGCACCGAAAACAGAATGTCTACAGCGGCGTTGCGAGTCTGGGCGCTGTTGCCGTCATTGGAGAAGCGGTCGAGCGTGCTGTCGACGAAATCGATCGGCAGGAAGATCAGGCAGATGCCGATAAGGACGATCGATAGCGGCATCATCCGCTGCGACCAGGTGACGTTGGCTTCGCCTTCCTTGCGTCCGCCGATAAGGGCGCTCAGGATCATGATGGTCGGCGTGAACACCAGCGCCGCGCGGCCGCCGAAGGCGAACATCGCGGCGGCATGAAGCGCGATTTCGGGCAGCCGGTTGGAAATCTTCGATTCGCCCCGCCGCGCCGTCACCAGGTAGACGAGGAGCAGCCCTGTCAGCAGCGAGCCGTTCAAGGGATGCGCAACCAGCGCCGCGGCGCGATTGTCCGTGGTCTTGTCCAGGAAACTGGGAATGAAGCGATGGCCGACAAGCCTTTCACTCAGGGCCATCAGCGAATTGATGATGAAAAAGCCCCGGAGCGGGATTTCCCAGCGGCGCAGATCGTCGGCGCTGACGCAGCGGGCACAGACATAATAGAGCGCCGGAGTCATGAAATTGGTGATGACGGCCGTGACCTCTCCCCCGGTGATGCCGGTCAGCATGATGACGACGGCGCGCGCGAAGAGGATGAGCGTGGCCACCGCGAAGAGGATGAAGGGCAACGAGGACACGGTCTGGATGACCCGGCGGGGGAAAGCGGCGGTTCCCACGATAGTGGTCAGGATGATGATGTAGGTCGCCGGATGGATGCGGGTCAGCAGCGGCCCGCTATCGTCCGAATAGCGCCAGCCTGCGATATCGAGGAGATGCGCGCCCAGCAGGAACAGCGATACGGTCGCCAGCAGGAACAGGATGTTGAACAGGCGCGCCATGAGTCCTCGTCAATAAGGCTGGGATGCAGTGCCCGACCGATCCATTATCGTTTCGGACCTAGAGCATTGCTGATAGCCTGTGCAACCAGCTTGTTGCCATAGCCCGTCCAGTGTCGGTCGAGCGGCGCGTGATCGAACGGGCGATGGTCGCGCGCCCATGCGGCGGCGAAGACCGGCGCTGTGTCCACGACCCTGAAGCCACGCGCTTTCGCCTCGTCCTTCAGCCGCGCTAGCGCCAGGCCGTCGCGCGTCTTGCACGGCGAAGGCTTGCGGCCCATCTGCTGATAGGCCGTGCGATCGGAATCAAAAGTCAGCACGATCCGGTCGGGGCTGAGCCGCAATGCGCCCGGAAGCGCCGTCAGCCAGTCGTCGATCAGCCTGCCGTCCTGAGCGGAAAGCGTTGCACGGGGGCAGCCGGACGCGCCGCCTTCGTCTGCGAAACCGGAGGAGAAGAGCGACTGGAGCGAGAATTTGAGGTTCATGCGCACATAGCGGTAGAGCGCGGAGCGGCGGCCGATCTTTTCGGTGAGGCCATAGGATTTGCTGGGCGTGTAGGCGATCAGCGCCGGCGTCTCGCTCCAATGATACATCCCCGCCTGCGGCGCGAATCCCTCCTCGAAATCATGGGAAATGATGACGAGGGACGCCCATTGCAGGCGGTAGCGCTGGCCGACGATGCGGGCGAGGCCCAGATAATGCGGCAGGCTGGCGCCGCTCACGCCGAAATTATAGATGGCGGTGCCCGGTTGCCCAAGACTGCGCGCGATCGAGGGCGCGAGGCGTTCGTTCTCGGTGGTGCTGAGCCCCTCGACATAGCTGTCGCCGATCACCGCGCCCACCTGCGCGCCGTCGCGATAGGGGAAGGGGGCGGTAAAGCCGCTCGCATTGATCGTGCCGTGGGTGGCATGCCGCAAGTCCCAGCCGAACGACATGGTGGTGCGCGCGCCCGGCTCCAGCCGGCGCGTCTGCCATTGTGGCGAGGGGGGCGCGAGCGCGATACCGTCCGGCACCGGCAGCGCCTGTAGCAGCGCTTCGGCGGCGACGAGCGCGGCAAGCGCGCCGCCAGCGAGGAAGATCAGCTTCTTCATGGCGTTGCCGCTCTCCTCCGCCCTAGAAGTTGAAATAAATGAAGGCGGCGTTCTCGCGTGAGGCCGCGACCAGCGCCAACCACACCACCAGCATCGCCCAGACGCCGAGGCCCGCAACGATCAGCCCTGCCCGGCCGCCCGCCAGCCGGCGCTCGATCGCGGGGCGGATGCGCTCCATGATGACGGTCTGCGAATTGGGCAACGCGACGGTGAACAGCACTAGAGCGCCGAGCAGCGTCCATTGCTGCGGACTGCCCGCGAGCAGATCGGCGCCTGGCGCGGCACCCGCCATCGCCTTCAGCATGAACAGCGCGCCATCGACGCTCGTCGCACGGAAAAAGACCCAGGCGATGAGCACGCCCAGCATGGTGAGCGCCCAGCCCGCCGCACGCATCGGCCACCCGCCCCGGCCAGCGATTCCGGCCTTCTGCATGACCCAGCGCCAGCCGTGGTTGAGCACCAGATAGACGCCATGCAGCGCGCCCCAGATAACGAAGGTCCATGCCGCCCCATGCCAAAGCCCGCCCAGGATCATCGTCACGGCGAGGTTGACGTAGCGCCGCACATTGCCCTTCCGGTTACCGCCAAGGGCGATGTAGAGATAGTCGCGCAGAAAGCGCGAGAGTGTCATGTGCCAGCGCCGCCAGAATTCGATGATGCTGGTCGAACGATAGGGCGAAGCGAAGTTGTAGGGCAGTTGGATGTTGAGCAGCAGGGAGATGCCAACGGCCATGTCCGAATAGCCCGAAAAGTCGAAATAGATCTGGAGGGCATAGGCGATCGCGCCTTCCCAGGCATGCAGCATCCCCACTTGCCCGAGGCTGGCAGCGGCGAAGGCGTGATCGGCGATGATCGAGATATTGTCGGCCACCAGCACTTTCTTCATGAGGCCGAACAGCAGGAAAAGCGCGCCGAGTGTGAAGTTGTTGAGCCGGAGTCGATAGGTGTCGCGATCGGCGAACTGCGGCATCATTTCCGAATGATGCAGGATCGGGCCGGCAATCAAATGCGGAAAATAAGTGACGAACAGTCCGTAATGCACCAGCTTCGGCTCATGCGCCTTCCCCTTGTAGGCATCCACCAGATAGGCGATCTGCGTAAAGGTGAAGAAGGATATGCCGATAGGAAGGATGACGTTCAGTACCGGCATAGGCACGCCCGCTGCGCGCACATTGTCGGTCAGGAAATTATAATATTTGAAGAAAGCCAGCGCGAGCAGATCTACGACGATCGCGGCGATCAGAATATGCCGGGCGCGGCCCGTCCCGGCATGGCGCACGATCCCGAGTCCCGCGATGAAGTTGAACAGGATCGAACCGACCAGCAGCGCCAGATAGGCGGGCACCCAATAGCCGTAGAAGGCCAGCGACATGGCCGCCAGCCATGCGGCGGCTGCGCCCGGCCCCGCCTTGCGCGCGATCAGGAAGAAAAAGACGAGCGTGACGGGGAGATAGACGAACAGGAACAGCCCGGAGGTGAACAGCATCGTCGAATAGTCCCCACAGTGGAAGCGTCCACCCGCGAAGAGCAGGCCCGTTCACATTCGGCAGGGCATCAAAGCTTCTCGCGGTTCAGGCTATGCCGTGTCCTGTTCGCAGCCGCAAGGCTCAATGCTTGATTCTGTTCGCCAGTGCAGCATAGCGCCGCGCCAGACTGGGCCAGGACCGGCGTTCGAGCGTGAAAAGCCGGTAGGCCATGGCAAGTTCGGTCCACCGCTCCGCCGGCGTCGCTATGTGACGCAGGATGGCGTTGGCGACGCTGTCCGAATCGACGGGCGGCGCAATCACGGTCGAAGGCATTCCTTCTTGAATGAGCGAGGTGATGCCGCCGGCTTCGCTCGCGATGATCGGCCGCGCGTTCGAGGCGGCGAGCAGGGCGACACCGCTTTGCGAAAAGAAATCCCTGTAGGGCATCAGCAGCGCGTCGCTTTGGGCGATCAGGTTAGGGAGCGCGGCATCGTCGACATAGCCGATCTGCATCGTCACGGCGTCAGGTGCGGTGAGCGCGAGCGCCAGGCATTCGTCGGCATAGTCCGGTTCTTCACGATACACTTCGCCGGCAACGACGAGATGGACGTTAGCGCCGGCGCGCCGCGCGGCGATACATCCTTCGATCGCTTCGCGAACGCCCTTATTCCGGCGCACCGTGCCGAAGGCAAGGAGCTGACCGTTGCCGGGGATCGGCGCGGCCTGCGGAAAAGCGAAGTCGCCATGCTCGATCACATCGACGACGACGCGCAGGCGGGGAAAGGATTCGAGCAATTTCTGCCGCGACGCCTCGCTCAGCACGACGACGGCGTTTGACAGATAATAGCATGCGCCATGCGATGCCTTTTCCACGCCCCTCCAGCGAGCCGGAAAGCGCCAGCCGTGGGGAATGGGATCATGGGCGATGAAAATGACGCGCGCGCCGGTGAGGCGCAGCAGCAGCAGGATCGGCAGGAACAGCAACAGTGGGTCGGGAATGGTGATGATGAAGGTGCGCGCGTAGAGGCGGGCGTGGAAGAGCGCCACAAAGCTGCCGAAAATGCGGCGCAGCGACCGAAACGCACGGACCAGCCGCGGCGCGGGCCCAACGATCTCGCGCACGGGCCGCAGGCGACGCAGGCGCTCGCGCGGCTGTTCCATATTTGCATTGTCGACGACCGGTGAAACGAACGTCACTTCGGCACCCGACGTCAACAGGCCGTCGACCAGTTCCTGAGCGAACAGGCCGGTTCCCGACGCCCGCCATGCGCGGGTGTAGAGGCAGATCGGGTCCGGTTTCTCAACCGCCGCGGCGCTATAAGGCTCCAAGGCGATCACTCGCTTGGGAGCGACGGGATTCGTCGACATCAGCCACCCTAACAAACGTCGCCGCAACAATCATAGCCCCGGCGTACAACTGCATTGATCAGGTTGCTCCATCATCAGTTTTTCGAGGGGCGTCGGACTTGTCGCACTCATTTTTTCTGAGGGGAAGCACCTTAATCCATTCATGATCAAATATTGTGCGGAAACGCAGCCGATTTGTTTCTGGGAGCAACATATTTGCCGCTGCGACCTTCGCGAAATGCCTCGACTTTCTTCCACCCTATGAATCTATGATCCTTCAAAGCTCCAGCGTCCGCCGTAGCGCATAGGCACACCGCTAGACATGGGTTATTTGCCTTATGATCCCATCATCTGCTTAACATTTCTCAAATCGGCAGTTTTTATGTGCATCGACGACGATTTTCGCGCCGACCCAGGTGCTCTCGACCTCCAAACGCGTCCGCGTCCGAAATGATCCTATCTCGTCTGGCCGATACTCTTTTTTTCTTCGCGAGTACTATGATGCCCCGGAGCAACGGGTAAGTTGGCGAGAGCGGCTTTTCGATCTGGCGCAGACCCGGCCAATCGTGTTTAACCTTGCCGCCGAAACCGGCGTACGCTTGCGCGGAAGGGGAAAGATGAAACGGCACGGGGACGCATATGGCGCTACGCATGGTTGGCGGCAGCATGCCGGACCGATCGAACTGTTGCTTTTTTCGCTGTGCGTCTACCTGACGACGACGCCGTTCCTTTTCATCCTGACCAAGCAGAATCCCAATCTCCCGGCGCTGATCAACGTCGCGACGATGCAGCAGGAAACCCAGTCCATGCTGCTGGTCTACGTTGTGCGCGGCCTGGTGGCGCTGATCGGCGCGGTCTTCGTGGCGCGGCGGTTGCGCCAGCTCAAGGCCAATGCGCGTCAGTTGCTGCCGCTCCTGCCCTTCCTCATTTGGGCAGCGCTTTCATCGCTCTGGTCGGACGATCCGGGCGTCACGGCGCGCAGTGTCACGACGCTGGCCGTGCTGGGGCGGGCGCCTATTTCTTTGCGGTGCGGCTCGACGGCACCTCCGCGGCGCGCGCGGTCGTGGGCGGCGGCGCGCTCGTCGCCGCCACTTGCCTAGGCTATGTGGTCGTCGATCCGGCTTACGCCATCCACCAGCTGACCGACGCCACGCAGTTCGTCCATGCCGGCGCCTGGCGCGGCGTTTATCAGCACAAGAATTTCCTCGGGCATGTCGCCGGCTTCTTTGTCATGGCGATCTTCTGGGCCGACCGCAGCACCATCCCCTGGCCGCCGCTCAAATGGGCGCTGATCGGTCTGCTGCTGCTGCTGGTGATCAAGTCGACCTCCGCCAGCGCGGTGCCGATCATCCTCATCACCTGCGCGCTCGTGTGGATTCTGGTCGTTGCGGACCCCAAACAGCGGGTGAAGGCGCTGTTGGTGCTGGCGCCCGCGATAGTCGCGCTCTATTGGGGCACGACTGCGATCCTGACGGCGCTGGGTCGCGACATGACCTTCACCGGACGCACCGAAATCTGGCAGATCGCGATCGATTCCATCTTCACGCGGCCGTTGCAGGGTTATGGCTTCGTTTCGATCTCCTACGGCAATTTCTCCTACAGCCTGATGCATCAGGCTGGCGTGTTCGACCCGCACAGCGCCTATCTCGATCTGGCGCTGGGCACCGGGTTCATCGGCCTCGTGCTGTTCCTGCTCATCCTGCCCTTCGCCTGGTATGCGGCGCGCAGGCTTTACCTCATGGGAGGAGGGGAGCGGCAGGCAGGACTCATGCTCATCAGCATCACCATCGGCTGGCTGGTGTCGGGCTTCACCGAATCGAGCAGTCGGCCGCTGACGGCCATGGGAGGACTTGGCCTGTTCACGCTGGCGGTGCTGGTGTCTTTCCCGCGCAGCCGCGAACGCGCGAGCGCAACGGCCGGTGGACATAATCCCTTCGCCGAAATGCGGGCCCGCGCGACGCAAGGCTGATCTCGAAGCGATTTTCAGGCGCGCGCGAGCCTGTTCAGTGCGCGCCAGACTGGTCCTGGCAGAGCCGCACCCATGGGTGCGATCTCGCCCCGCCGGAGCGGCCTCCCGATCGCGACGAGCAGCAGGAACAGGCCACCGCCCGCGATGCCTAGCGCGAGCGCGGCAAGGGGCCGGGCATCGGTTTCGCGCACGAGCGTGGCACCCCCGCCCGCCAACAGCAGCATCAGCAGCGTGATCGCTGTCGTGACCGGTAGGTCCACCGTGCGCCGGATGCCGACCCGGCACAATGCCCGGTGCATGATCGCCAGCCGGCTGAGCGAATCGCCCACCGGGCAGGCAAGCAACGCGATCATTCCGAATCGGGGCGCGATCAGGATGGCAACGCCGATCCATAGCAGCGAGAGGATGAGCGTCTTCCCCAGCACCGCCGTCGCATTGCGCGCGACGGCCACGATCTCGAACGCGCGATAGGTCGAGGTGGTGACGAGATAGGCCAGCAGCCACGGGAGCCCGAAGGCCGCGCTGACATAACGCCCCCCCGTCATCAGACCGACGAGCGCTTCGCCCGCTACCGCCGTCCCCACGACCGCTGCACCGATGACGATGAGGTCGATCTTGATGACGAGCGCCAGTGTCGCCTCCAGCCGCGACTGGTCGCCGGTGCGGTCGAAATGGCGCATGACGGCAGGCTCTACGAAGGGGAATATGAGCATCCCCGGCGTGTAGCGCTGGAAGCTCACTGCGAGAGTCTGGATGAAGGAGAAGCCGGCGAATCCCGCCACTGACAATGTGCGGCTCGCCACCAGCCGGATGGTCGCCGGGCTGGACGCGAACCAGGCGAGGGCGCTGGCATAACCGCTCGCCGCGATGCCGAGAAACTCCCGCCGGTCGAGCGCGCGTGCTTGCGCGGGACGCGGCGGCATCGCGCCAAGTGCGACCCGGATGCGCGCCAGCAACAGCAGAACCGCCGCAACCGACGTTGCGGAACCGATCCACAGCAGGGCCGCCGCCGTCGAGGCCCAGCCCATCGCCGCCCCGATCGTAACGAGCGCCAGGCGGATCGCCGCTTCCCCCACTAGCGCCAGTCGCGAAGCCTGCTGAAGGCCAAGCGCCAGCGCCATCGCGTCCGTGTCCACCTGTGCCACGCTCACGAGGATATAGGCTGCGCTGGCTGCGATATAGGCCGGCGCAAGATCGTCCGGCGCAATCCAGCCGCAGGTGCGCGCGACCGCGAGCGCCAGCATCATGGTCAGCAGGGTGGCAACGAAACGGAACGTCATGATCGCGGCGATCAGCCGCCCGACCGTCACGGGCCGTAATGTCCAGCCGGCCTGCCCCACATATTTGGGAATGAGGCGCGGCACGCCGAAGGACAGCACGGTCTGCATCAGCACGGCGAGGGCGAAGACGATGGCGAAGCGGCCATATTCAACAGGGACCAGCAGCCGGACGACGAGAAGCTGGAACGCCATCAGCAGCGCGAGGGAGAGGAGGCGTCCGCTCAGGAAAACGACAATGCCGGAGCGTGCCATGGTCGGGTGCCTCCAAGGCCGGGCTGGCCGGCAAGCGGGCTAGCGTTTCGGTCAGGCAGGGTCAATCGGAGGCATGGAAGCGGCGGCATGACTGTCGCGGATTTTTTCCGTGGCGCAGCAATTGTTTTTCGCCAATAAAGTAGGGGATGCGTGGGTGCCCGCCTTTCCGGCTCAGGGCGCGGACAAAGGACGAATGATGGCTGACCAGGTAGACCCGCGATTTCGCAACGATATCTTCGACACCGGCTCGCTCTCCGCCTATTTCGGGGCTTATGCCGACCGGCTCTACGCAGCGATGATGGCAGTGGATCAGGACGCTGTGGATCGGGCGCGGCAGGCGATCGAGCAGGCTTCGGCGGGCGGCAACCGCATCTTCGCCATCGGCAATGGGGGATCGGCCGCCATCGCGGACCATCTGTGCTGCGACTGGACGAAGGGCACCCATGCCCACGACCATCCCGTCATCGACACCACGTCGTTGAGCGCCAACGTCCCGCTTTATACCGCACTTGCGAATGATTTCGGTTTCGAAACGGCTTTCGCTAAGCAGATCAGCTATTTTGCGAAGGCGGGCGACGTGCTGGTCGCCATTTCATCGTCAGGCAACAGCCCGAACATCTTGGCCGCTGTCGCTGCGGCCAAGGCAGCGGGCGTGACGACAATCGGCCTTTCGGGCTTTTCCGGTGGACAGTTGCGCGAGCAAGCCGACATTGCGATCCATGTCGATGTCGCCAATTACGGCATCGTCGAGGATGTGCACCAGTCGGTCATGCACATCATCGCCCAGTTCATCGCCGCGGGGCGGGATCACCGGGCCTGAGGGGGCATCGGAGCCATGACCAGCTATAGCAGCATCCAGTATCTGCGCGGTGCCGCCGCGCTGCTGGTCGTTATCTTTCACCTTGAAGCGCCACTCGAGCAGATGGGTTATGGCGGCGCGTGGCCGATTGGCCTGTCGGCAGGCGTTGATATCTTCTTCGTCATCAGCGGCTTCGTCATGTGGACATCCACGATCGGCCGTCCGGCGACGCCCGCCCAATTTTACCGCAAGCGGCTGATCCGCATCGTCCCGCTCTACTGGCTGCTGACGAGCGTGATGGTCGCGCTGCTGCTTGCGATGCCGAGCGCGTTCAATACGTCGGTGTTCAGCGCGCCGCACGTCGTTGCGTCCTACCTGTTCGTGCCAATGCCTCATCCGGTCAAACCGTCGATGGAGCCTTTGCTGTTCCCCGGATGGACGCTGAATTATGAAATGTTCTTCTATTTGATCTTCGGCCTGTTCTTGCTGGTGCGCCCGGCCGTGCGGATGGCTGGGACGGTGGCGGTTCTGACGCTGCTCGTCGTGGCCGGACTGATTCTCCGGCCGCCAGTGCTGTCGCTTGCCGGCTTCTACACCTCGCCTATCCTGCTGGAATTCGCTGCGGGCCTTGCCCTTGGTGCGCTGGTCTCCCGCCGCACCGCCGCCCATCTCCTCCCGGCACCGCTCGCGCTGGTCTGCGTCTTGGGTGGCGTCATCGTCCTGCTCACCGATCCGGTGCCCACGAACTTCTGGCTCCTGCGCTTTGGCCTTGCGGCCATCGCCATCGTGGCGGGCGCGATAGCGCTGGAAGGGCGCGGATGGGTCGGGCAATGGACCTTGCCACGGATATTGGGCGACGCGTCCTATTCCATCTACCTCACCCAGCTCATCAGCATGGCGGCGTTCCGCTTCCTCTGGTTCCGGGCGGGGATCGGCGGCTTTCCGGGGGACATGATCCTTTACGCCATGCTGGACGTGACGACTGCCATTATGGGCGGCATCGTCTGCTATCATTTGGTCGAGAAGCCGTTATTGCGGCTTTTTACCCGACGTGGCGGCCGGCTGGCGAAGGCTGTCGCCTGAATTGTGCCGAAATCGGGCATTTTCGGGCGCCTGGACCCGCCGGAAGGTCTATGCAGCAAGGAAGTCTACGCTATTTTGCTGCGTCAGCGAACGAGGTCATGAATGTCGATGTTGAATATTCTCGTGACCGGTGGTGCCGGTTTCATCGGTTGCCATATGTGCGAGCGGCTGGTCGAGCGCGGGCACCATGTCACCGCCGCCGACAATCTGGTGCTGGGTCTGCGCGATAACCTGTCGGCGCTGGCGGGCAGCAACAGCTTCGTCTTTCAGGAAATGGACGTGACGGATCGCCCAGCGCTCGGTGCCCTTTTCGAGCAAGGGCGTTTCGATGCAGTGTTCCATCTCGCGGCCAACAGCGACATCGCGCGCAGCCATGCCGACCCCGGCGTCGATTTCGTCGCGACGCTCGACACGACCTATGCGGTGCTGGACGCGATGCGGCGGCACGGGACGAAGCAGATCATCTTCGCGTCGACATCCGCCGTCTATGGGGAAGCGCAGGGCGTGCTGCGGGAGGATCATGGCCCACTGCTGCCGATCTCCCATTATGGCGCGGCCAAGCTGGCGTCGGAGGCGTTCATATCCTCCTATGTCGCCAATTACGGGCTTCAGGCGTGGATCACCCGCTTCCCCAATGTGGTTGGAGACCGTTCGACCCATGGAGCGATCTACGACTGGGCGCGCAAGCTGGCGCGGACGCCTGATCGGCTGGAAGTGCTGGGCAACGGCGAGCAGATCAAGCCCTATCTTCACGTCGATGATCTGGTCGACGCGATCCTCGTGGCATGGGACAGAGGTGACGCGCCGGTCAACCTTTTTAACGTGGGCGGCGACACGCGTTGCAGCGTGCGGGACATGGCGGGCATCATGGTCGAGGAATGGCCGGAAGCGGCGCGAATCGACTATACCGGCGGCGATCGTGGTTGGGTGGGGGATGTGCCGAGCGTCGATTATGACGTGGCGCGCATCCGTGCGTTGGGCTGGACGCCGCGGCTGAACTCCGCCGAGGCCGTTCGTGCCGCCGCGCGCTGGGCGATCGGGCAGGTGCGCCAGGCATCCCCCGCGTGAAGGTCGTCATCCTCGCGGGGGGCAAGGGCACCCGTCTGGGGCTGACCGATCGTCCCAAGCCGATGGTGCCGGTGGCGGGGTGTCCCCTGTTGCAACGGCAGGTGGAGGCGGCGCGGGACCATGGCTTTACCGATTTCCTGTTCCTCACCGGCCATATGGCCCATGTGATCGAGGATCATTTCGGCGACGGCAGCGCCATGGGCGTCACCATCACCCATTTCCGCGAACCCGAGCCTCTTGGCACGGCGGGGGCGGTCCGCGCGGCGCGGCACCTTCTCAACGAACCCTTCGTCGTGCTGTATGGCGACACGTTGATCGACGTGGATCTGGCCCATATGGCCGACCTCCACCGGCGTTCGGGTGCGGCCGGCACAATCTTCGCGCATCCCAACGACCATCCCTATGACAGCGACGTGCTGGACGTGGACGAGGATGGCCGCGTGCTGCGGCTGATGGCCAAGCCGCATCCCGAAGGCATATTGCTGCCCAATCTGGTCAGCGCGGCGCTTTATGTCCTGTCGCCCGAAGCCATCGACCATGTGCCCGCCAACCGGGCGTCGGACTGGGCGCATGACGTATTTCCCGCCATCCTTTCGGCGGGCCAGCGGCTTCAGGCTTACCGGAGCCTGGAATATGTGAAGGACATGGGGACGCCGGAGCGCCTCGCCCGCGGGGAAGCCGACCTTGCTTCGGGGCGGGTTGCGCGCCTCAGCCTGCGGTATCCCAAGCCCGCCATATTCCTCGACCGCGACGGCGTGCTCAATGTGGAACGGAACGGCATCCACGATTCCGCTAGCCTTGAACTGCTGCCTGGTGCAGCCGATGCGGTGCGGCGGATCAATCTGGCGGGCATCCCCGCCATCTGCGTCACCAACCAGCCCGATGTCGCCAAGGGAATGCTGACGTTCGAGCGGCTGCGCGCGGTTCACGCGGCGCTCGATACCCAGCTCGCGGCGGGCAAGGCCTATCTCGACGATCTGCTCTTCTGCCCGCACCATCCCGAAATGGGGTGGCCGGGCGAAGTTCCGGCGCTCAAGGTCGCCTGCGCCTGCCGGAAACCCGAGCCGGGCATGTTGCTGGACGCGGCGGAGCGGCACCGGCTGGACCTATCCGCCTCCTGGCTGGTGGGGGACCGCTATGCCGATGTGGCGGCTGCCCATGCCGCCGGGGCACGGGCGATCCTAGTCGCGACCGGTCATGACGGCAACGATTCGGCACGCTACCCGGACATCAAGCCGGACCATGTCGCGCCCGACCTGGGGGCAGCGGTCGATTATCTTCTGGAGGTCATGGTATGATCATTTCCCGCACGCCCCTGCGCGTCAGCTTCTGCGGCGGCGGCACCGATCTGCCCAACTTCTATCGCAAGCATGGCGGCGCGGTGCTTAGCATGTCCATCGCGCGCTATGTCTATCTCTCCATGCACGCCTATTTCCACGGCGACGGCTTCATCCTCAAATATTCGCAACTCGAAACGCCCGAATCGCGCGACGCGATCCAGCACCGCATCATCCGCGAGGTCTTTTCCTCACACGGGATCGAAGGCGTCGACTTCAACTCCAGTGCGGATGTGCCATCGGGCACCGGCCTCGGCTCCTCCAGCGCCTTCACCGTGGGGCTGCTCAACCTCTGCAACGCTTATCTCGGCCGCTATGTAGGGCGCGCCGATCTGGCGGCGCAAGCGTGTGACGTGGAGATCAACCGCCTCGGCGAACCGATCGGCAAGCAGGACCAATATGGCTGCGCCATCGGTGGGCTCAATTTCATCGAATTCCATCCCGACGATTCGGTGACGTACGAGGCGGTCCCGCTGACGCATCAGCAGCGGCGCATGCTGGAGGACAATCTGGTCATGCTCTATCTGGGCGGGCAGCGTTCGGCGAGCGCGATCCTCCAGACGCAGGCCGGCGCGATCGACAATGGCGGCAGCGTGATCGACGACCTCAAAGCCATGGCGGCGCAGGCCGCGGCGCTGCGGGGCGACCTGATCCGCGATGTCGATTGTCTTGGCCCCTATCTTGATGAAGGCTGGCAGCGCAAAAGGCGGATCAGCGCGGGGATCAGCGCGCCGCACATCGACGACGCCTATGCCCGCGCACTGGCGGCGGGCGCGACCGGCGGCAAGCTGCTGGGTGCGGGCGGATCGGGCTTCCTGCTCTTCTACTGCCCCGATGGTACGCGCGATGCCGTGATCGAAGCGCTGCGCGGCTACGCGCCCTATGACGTTCGGCTCGACATGATCGGGACGACGATCATCTATTCCGACTGACCCGTCCCGGCATAGCTGTTGCGCCCGAACAGGGCGCGCAGTCTCACACGCCGTTCCTGCGGCACCGCCCAGATGAAGGCGAAGGCGAAGAGCTGCTTCGGAGTCGGCGCGCCATTCGCGAAGGCCATGCGCAGCAGGCGCAGCATGGCGCGATTGCGGCTGCCCTCCGGGCGCACCTGGCTCGCGGCGGTGAGGGCGAAGCCACTATAGGCGCGCGGCGTCAGGAGGTTCTGATTGGCGTCGAGCCAGCCCAGCGTCCGCGCCAGTCGGTAACTGTTGCTGAGCGAGGCGATGGCGACCGGCACATAGTAGATCACCAGCGGCTCGCGCACCGTCACATAATCATACCCCAGTCGCTTCACCGCGCGGAAGCACAGATGCCATTCCTCATGCGGTTCGACGAACTGCAATTCGTCGAACAGCGCGCGGGGAAAGACGAGCGCAGATGTTTGAATCATTGCCTCACTGCCGCGCAGCCAACTGTGCCGGTCGAACATCCATTCGTCGATCGGCTGCCGGCCGTCATAGGGTGTCGTGGGATTGATCCGTCCCCCATGCTGAGCCACGACACGAATCAGGCTGGTAATAATGCAGCGTTCGTGCGGCGCGGCGGCCAGCGTCTTTTCCAATTTCTCAGGCAGCCATTCGTCATCATCGTCGAGGAAGGCCACCCAGCGCCCGCGTGCCTGCGCCGCGCCCAGATTGCGTGCGCCGCCCGCGCCGCATTTCTCCTGCGGCACGATGACGCGCAGCCGCGGATCGCTGACGCCCGCCAACGCTTCCATCGTCGGTGGATCGTCCCCGTCGACCACCACGATCAGTTCGAAGTCGCCGCGCGTTTGCGCCTGCACGCTACGGATCGCGCGGAGCAGCAGCGCAGGGCGCCCGAAGGTGGGGATGACGACGCTGACGGCGGGGTCGGACGGGGAACTTGGGGTCATGCGGCGACCTCTCTTTCGGAAGGCAAGGGGACGGTGCGGCTCCAACCGTGCAGCCAGCGGCGGCCCTGTATCCACGTCATGCCAGCAAAGACAGCTTCCCCCGCGACGATGCCCAGGATCGACCAGAGCGGCCCCGCCATCACTATCAGCAGCGACACACTGATCAGCGACACGACAGCGGAGGTGACACTCGCCATGGCAAGCGGCCGGAATGAGCCAGCCGCCTGCAACAGGATGCTGTCGGGCGTTCGTACCATACGCGCAACGCCTACGATCATCCACAAGGCTCCAGCGAGCGCCAGTTCCTCCAGCGCATAATGGGCGGGAAAGAGCAGCCGCGGCTTCAGCAGCATGACGGCCGCCGCGAGCAGCAGAGTGCCCAGCCACACGGCCCCCAGCAGCAATCGGAAGAACAGGACGGATCGCTGGGTTCGCCCGATGTCCTGATCGGCAATGATACCAGCGAGGCGCGGTCGTTCAAATTCCGACAGGGCGTTCGTGCCGATCGTCAGCGGCCGGATGAGGATCATGCTCGCAGCGATAGGCGCGAACGCTGTCGGCCCACGTAAGAGGGTAATGAGATAGGCATGGGCGTTCGCGGTGGCCTCGGTCGAGACGACGCCCAGCAGCGCCCATTGGCCATGGCTGTGCCAGATGCTGCCGTAGCCACGCGCGGCGCACAGCGAAAAGCCCCGCATTTGCAGGATCAGCGACCGCGGGCTGAGCGCCGCCATGGCGAAAAGCACGGCGGCGAGCAGGGTGGCGCTGACCATCAGCATGGGTTGCTGCGGGTAAAGCCGCACCGCAATGGGGCTGAGCAGGACGATCAGCGCATAGCCTATGTCGGACCGGGTCACTGCCAGTTGCCGCCCTTCGACATAGGCTTGCGCGCGTCCATACCAGCGCAGCAGCGCGACCGCCGCATAGCCGGCGAAGAGAACGGCCGTCAGCATGGCAAAGCCCAGCGCCAGAGCGAGAATGACAAACACGATCGTGGCGGTCGCCGCGCCAATGAGATTGGCACTGAACAGGCGCTGCTGCGCCAGGCGTCGCGTCTCCAGCGAACCTTGCTTGAACAGGGAGGACAGGGGCGCGCAGAAGAGGGCGCTCCACACCCCCCAGCTTAGCTGCGTCAGCACGAGCAAAAAGGACAGGCGGCCGAAGTCGCGCGCATCCATGATGTGCAGCAACAGGATCGACAGCAAAAGCTGCGACCCGGCGCTCGCCACCGGACCCACCAGTGCCAGGATGTGACGCCGGGACGTGCGCGCAATGGCCAACAATTTCCCTAACACCCGCCTTCATCCCACCCGATCGAACCGCCAGGGCAGCGGCCACATGCTTATAGCACCACTATTTTGCGTTGCAGCAGGACTTTGCCCTTATTCTTTCGCCCCGTCATGCTAGGCTGACGGGATGACGCGGAGCAGGATGTGACCTTGGGAGAGGGAGGCGAAAGGCCCGCGCGGCCCGCCCGCCGGCGCAGCTCCCGCAGTCGGCGGGGCAAGGGGGAGCGGACCGATCAGCGGCGGACACTGGCCGCCCGCAGCAATGACATCGCTGTCGGCCTGCGCAAGGTTTTGGCCGACCCCGCATGGCGGTTCCCGCTGTCCTCGCGCCCGCTGCCCGTCTGGCTCGCGGCGGGTGGGATCAGCGCCGGCATGGCTTTCCGGGCGTTCGATGGCCTTGCCGGGCAGGCTTGCGCGGCGTTGATCAACGGGTTGCTGTTCTACACGGCGCTGCTGTGTGCGCCGGCGATGCCCGGTTTCTGGCGGCGAGCGGCCCGGCCGCTTGCCTGCGCTGGTGCCGCTGTGCTCTGGGCGCTGGTTGCGACGATCGGGGTGTCGGGCGGAATGCCCGATTATCTGCCCGGGAAGCTGCTGTCGCTCGCCGCCGCCTTTTGCGCCCTCATGACCGGGGCGATGATGGCGCGGGGACGCAGGCGCCTGCGCGCGATCCTTGACTGGCTGCTTTTGGTCAACATGGCGCTGTTCGCGCTCGCCCTGGCGGCGCGGCAGGCCGGCATCGAACAGGACACCGATCTCTGGCAGCTGACCGTCAAGGGCCGCTTTGCCGGCTTTGCGTCCAATGCCAATGTCAGTGCGGTGATCGCCGCCTGCTGCGCGCTCATCGCCTTCGTGCGGATGACGGGGCGACAGCGCACGCCGGCATGGATGAGCGCACGTCTGCGCCATTTTCCCATCCACTTGCTGTTCTTCACCCTGTCCAGCGGCGTCGTTCTCATCACCGGATCGCGCTTTACGCTCGTGCTGCTGACAGCGGTGCTGCTTGTCTATCTCGTCCACTGGATGCGTCGGAAACGCGTGACGCGCTGGCGGTTGATGCTGGCGGGCGGAGCGGTGTTCGTGCAGATCGCGCTGGCTTTCCTCTTCTCCGCGGTCGTGATGCAGCGTTATGCGCAGCTAGAGGCGGGGTGGGACGACCGTTTCGCCAGTTGGGCGCATCTGTGGGATGTTGCCTGGCAACAGCCATGGCTGGGCTATGGCCTCGGCTCCTTTCCATCCGTGAACGCGCATTTCCTGACGACGCCGCGCTACGCCCAAGCGAATTGGGCGGTGAATTCCGCGCATAACATCGGCCTGCAACTCATGCTTCAGGGTGGGATGCCCTATACCCTGCTGATGATCGCGACCTTCGGCGTTGGCGGATGGCAGGTCGCGCGGATCATGCGGCAGCGCTGGACGCGCGATACCGGTCTGGTGCTGGCGATGATGGGATTATTGCTGGCGGCCGGCATGATAGACCTGACGCTCGATATGCCGGCGCCCCTGTCGCTGTTCCTGTTCCTCGCTGGATTATTGTGGGGTCAGGCCCTCGACAGGCGAGAAATCCGCGTCGCGGCTGCGGACGGCCAGCCATTCGACCATGAAGGGACGATAGGCGTCGGTCTGCCGGATTTGCGGGATCAGGCGGTCGCGATCGGCAAACTCCCGGCGCGCCAGCCACACCATCTCGCGAATGGCAATGGGGCGGATGTCTGAGGCCAGCCTGTCCCAATTACGCAGCGCATAGGCGACGCGCCAGTCGGCGGACTGGGGGAGATAGGGCGTTTCGCGATAGCTGCGGTCGAATGCCTGAACGGTGGCGGGCGACCAGTCGCCATCGAGCTGCGCCATGACGAAGGCGCGAACCGCCCAATATTCGCCCCAGTAAGGATGCGCGCCCGCAATCATGTCGAGCTGCCCTGCGGCTTGTCTGAGGAGCGTAATGCGGTTCGGATCTTCGTCGAGCATCAACTGCGCCGCGCGGGCGCGCAGCAGGATGTCAGCCAGAATGGCGCGGGCGGATTGCGGGGGGACGTAGGGCGCATGCCGGGGCATGAGTGGTATCCCCTCCGCCAGCATCCGGTCCTGTGCAGCCAGCGCATCGATAGCGCGCGACTCGCCCTGGGCCTGATAGAGGGCGAGGCACGCGGCAAGAGCGACGCAGGCCAGCGGTACGCCCGCCGCGACCGCAGCGATGCGGCGCGACGGGGCGATGGTGGCGGGTCCGTCAGGCGGCCTGATAGTAGCCGGTATATTTCTTCGAGTAATAATAGCCTCCGACCGCTTCGGAGCCGGCGTCGACCAGCGTGAAGATCACGCCGGCGATGTTCGAGCCGTCCGTGCGCAGGCTGTTGACCGCGGACGAGGCAGCCTGCGCAGGAGTTTCGTCCCAGCGCACAACCATCGCGACCGCGTCCGCCATAGCGGCGAGGAAGCGGCCATCGGCAAGGCCCATGAGGGGCGGAAGGTCGAGCACGATCGCTTCGTAGCGTCCGCGCAGGCTTTTGAGCACTTCGAGCATCTTGCCGTCGCCGAACAGATTTTCAGAGCTGAAATAAGGCGCACGCACCAGAAGATGATCGAGATGATCGGTGTCGCCGCTGCTGATCGCGCTTTGGACCGGGGCTTCGCCGTGGAGCACTTCGACCAGACCGGGAATATCGGGCGCGTTGCGGACCAGTTGACGCACGTTGGCCCGGCGAACGTCGCAGTCGATGAGCAACGTCTTCTGTCCATTGAGTGCCAGGGTGCGCGCGAACGCCACCGCCGACGTGGTCTTGCCTTCCGCAGGCAACGCCGATGTGATCGCGATCACCCTGGGGCTCTGGTCAGCCCTCACACCCAGCAGCGAGGCACGCGCAATGCGAAAGGCTTCGGCAAACAGAGACGTCGGCTTTTCGAGCAGGATGTCGGCTGGAGCGGCGTGCTTTTCGCGCGGGATCGCAGCAAGTACGGGAACGCCCAGCAGTTCTTCCACCTCGCTCACCGAACGCAGTCCCTGCACCAGCATTTCCTGAACCGTGACGGTCGCCGTTCCGGCGGACAGCGCCACCAGCAAGGCGAGCGCCATCAGGAGCGGCTTGTTCGGCGAGGTCGGACGGAGCGGCGGCGCGGCGGTATCGACGATTTCGACCTGCGCGATCGAATTGTTCGCCGCCTGCTGCATTTCCATCAGGTTTTGCGAGAGCTTGTCGAACTGCGCGCGCTCAGTCGTGACTTCCGCGTCAAGACTCTTGGCGAGCACCGACTTGCGGGCATTGTCCGCCTGGGCACCAGCGAGGTTGCCGATCGACGATTGCAATTGCGCGACGCGCGCCTTGGCGGCGGCGTCGTTGGAGCGCAGCGAGTTCATGATACGGGCCGATTCGGCGCTGATCTGCTGATCGATGTCGGCAAGATTGGCGCGCGCGGCGATTGTGTCGGGATGCTTGTCGCCGTAGCGCGAGAGCACATTGCCAAGGTCGCGCAACGCAGTGGCGCGGGCGGTGCGCAGGTTGCCGATCACTGGCGAGGCAAGAACCTCGGCGACCGAATCCACGCCGCTGCGCGCAACCTGCGCCTGTGCCGACGCCAGCGCTGCCGAAGCCTGCGCTGCGGCCGACTGCGCCTGCGCCAGTTCGCTCGACAATGGGCCAAGCTGCTGGTCGACGATGGTGCCGGTGCTGCTGCCATAGGCGTTGGTGCCGGTCACGATGCCGGTCTGCGCCTGATAAGCGGCGAGTTGTGCTTCCTTGCCCCGGATGCTGCTCCCCAGTTGGTCGAGCTGCGCTTTCAGGAATTCAGCCTTTTTGGACGCGGTATTAGCGCCGCTGCCCACCTTCGTATTGATGTAGGCGGAAGCGAAGGCGTTGGCGATCTTGGCCGACTTCGCACGGTCGGGCGAGGTGTAGGAGATGCCGAGAATGTAACTCAGCTTGTTGCGGCTGACATCCACGCCGTCGAGCACATTGCCAACGACGATCGCGACCTTGTCTGCAGGACTGAGCACCGCGCCGGCCTTTGGCTCCGGCGCGAAATCCGGATCGTTGACCAGGTTCAGTTTCTTGACGACCTCTGTCGCCACCTCGTTCGAGGTGATGAGCGCCACTTCGGTTTCGATGGCCTCCGGCGACAGCGCCTGGCTCGGATTTTCCGCGCCCATCACCGGCGTGCGGCTCGGGTCGATGCGGACATGGGTGGTCGATGTATATTTGGGCGTCATCAGCATGATGAACACCACGCCGAGCGCGAACACACCGCCAACGACCAGCGCGAGTGTCAGCCACCGGCGGCGGATAACGTCGCGAATGCGCGTGACGATGTCGGAAAGCTGTCCATCCTCGACTTTGGCGTCGTGCGAAACTTGCATAGCCTGAACGGGTCCGTTCTATTGGAGTGAAGGAAGATCAGCGTCGGAAGGTGATGCTGAGTTCGCCGCGGAATTCGCTGAAGCGACTATTTGGATTGTCGTTAACGGTGCGCCGCTGCCAGCCCAGTTCGCCGCGCAGCACGACGAAGCGATTGGCCATGTAGGTCGCTGTGCCGCCCGCTCGGTAATAGTCGGCCCGTGTCGGTGTGCCGAGATAGACCTGGCGGCGATATTCGCCCGTTGCGCCGAGGAGCAGGTTGACCAGAAGCTCGTGGTCGACCCGGGCCGTCACGCTATTGTCGAAAAAGGCGCCGGTGTTGAGCGCGAGATTGGTGTCGCGCAGGGTCCGGGCGACCGCGACGCCGACGGTGGTGAGCGGTGTCGGGAAAAATTCGACCTGTCCTTCCACCGAAACGCCATCTGCATCCTTGTAGAGCGGCGAATCATAGTCACGCTTGATATAGCCCGCGCCCAGCTTGCCGCGCATCAGGCCTGCCAAATCGAAATTCACCCCGCCCACGACCCGTAATCCCTTGGAATCACGATTATCGACGTTGAAGAGCAGGGTGCTATATTCAACCTTCGACCCGCCCACCTGACCATAGACGGACAGGCTGGGGGACACCGCATATTGCAGTTCGGCGGTCAGCCGCTGCTGTACCTGGTCGCGCGAATCCTGGTTAATCGGAGTGCCGTTCGCCAGCACCAGATCGTCGAAGGTGAAGGCGGTGCGATCAACCCCCAGGGTGGCCTGCACCCGGCCAAAGGCGTAGCGCCCGCGCACCGCGAAATAGCTGCGGTTGAAGGCGGACAGAACTGCGGTGGACGGATCGATCGCGCCGCTGTTGGGCTGCTCGTAAATGCGCGCATATTGCGCCTCGCCCGTCACCGAATAGGCGTCACCGATGTCCTTGCGGCCAAGGAGGCGCAGATCGAAGGTGTTCTGGTTGCGGTTGTCATAGGTGAACCAGCGACCCAGCACGGCGCGCGCCGAAGCCCGAATCTCATCACGCGGCAGGTCGCTCGTCATCGTGACCGCCGGCGCGAAATAGGCGTAACCGTCACTGCGCTTGTCACCGCGGGTCAGGAACACGTTGTCCGATAAGCCGACGCCCGCCTGCATCTGCGGGAAGAAGGTAAAAGCGCCGCTTACGAAGCCGAGGGGGTCGAAATCGGGGCGGGAGCGTTCCGTCACCGACACGTTGCGATCCCGGTTGAAGCTGTCGGGGATCGCGGTGTCGACCAGCACGGATTCCTGCGCCAGGGCTACGGCCGGCCATGCCGCCGATGTCAGCGCAACAGCAATCAGCTTGTAAATCTTAACCTTCATGGTCGATGCCCCTTTTTGGCGTCCGGCTTCTATGGCCTTGCACGCCCAACGGTATCACGCAGCGCAGTCAGAATGGCAAATGCCGCTGTCCGGTCACTGCTGGTAATTGGAACCGCCACCAGGCGCAACACCAGGTGAGGTAAAGCTGCCGAAACCTCCGATGGCTGGACCGATCGTCGCGCCGGTGCCGCGACGGCCCTTCTTGAGCAGGGCCGCGCGCGCATTCTCAACCGCCGTCGAGAGTCGCTGGTCCGCACCGGCCGCGACCTGATTGAGCGCTGAATCGATCACCTCGTCGGAATAGTCGCCTTGGTTGACGACGAAGACGATGATCGCTTCGAGATCCTCCGCGGATGCCGTTCCGGGCTGCTGGGAAAGCTCCGCCCGGATCGCGGCGGCCAGTTGGGCCGCGGCGGCAGCGTCCGATGCTGCCGTTCCGGCACCGCCTCCCCCGCCTCCGCCCTGTTGTGCGAAGAAGGGACGCCAGGCAAAACCCGGCGTAGTCGCCGCTGCGGCCAGCGCGGCGCCGGCGAGCAGGATGATGCGGATGCCTTTTTGGTTCACTTTATCTAGCCCTGTTTAGCCGGCCGAAAGCGCCCCCGCCTCGCCCGGAACCGATTAGAAATAACGTTCCCCGATACGAATGGTGTCACCCGGCATCACGCGAAGATCGGGGGTCAGGCGATAAGCCTCTTCCTTCTCGCTGCCCGCCCGGCGGATATAGACCGTCGAGCGTTGCGCCCGCGGCGAAAAACCCTGCGCCAGTGCGATCGCGTTCAGCGCGGTCATGCTGTTGGCGTAGGGGAACTGGCCCGGCATCTTCACCTCGCCCAACACGAAGAAGGGCCGGTAGGCGGACACTTCGAGGCTGACCTTGGGATCGCGCAGATAACCGCTGCCGAGCGCGTTTTGCACCATGGCCGCGACTTCGGTTACGGTCTTGCCGTTGGCGGGGATCTCGCCGATCAGCGGCAGCGAAAGGTTGCCGTCGGTCGATACCGCAAATTCACCCGAAAGCGTGGGCTCGTTGAAGATGTTGAGCTTGACCTTGTCACCCGCGGCAAGCCGATATTGTTCCACACCGTCGTTCGCAGGCTGATAGCGTTCCCCCGCTTCCACCAGCCCGGTAGGCGTACCGGCGCACGCAGAGAGTCCCAACAGGAAGGCCGCTGTTAAAGCAGGCAGACGCATCAAGATTCTCCAATTCACGATCGATGGCCACAGAATATCGCTGCGCGGCCCACTTAGATCAACCGAAAACGCCTCAGTGTATCATAGTGGGCCAGCGATAAACCATCTTTTATAGCCGGATCGATCTTTTGCGCAATTGCAGCATTGTGACAATCGGCAGATTCGTGCGATGGCTGTCGATTATCACGATCGACGTGGGAAATGCTGGGTTCATTCGCGTCAGGTAGAAGATAACCGGCCCCGCGATTCGCGGCGACATTTATGTGCACTGCAAATGAGGTTTTGAGTGGTCCTTGGTTTGTTCAATCGCGGCGCTGCCAGCATGCCCCGGACAGGTAAGGGGGATCGCGTCTATTGCGTCGGGGACATTCATGGCCGCTTCGATCTGTTTCGTGCGGCGCTGAACCGGATCGAGGCGCATCACGCACAGCGGCCAAAGCCCCGCCAGATTTATGTCGTGCTACTCGGCGACCTGATTGATCGCGGACCCGACTCCGCCAAGGTTCTGAAACTGGTGCACAAGGTGCAGGCGCGGACGCAGCAGATGATCGTGCTGCGCGGGAATCATGAGGAAATGATGATCCGCGTTATCGACGGAGAGCCGGGCGTGATGCGGGCCTGGCTGAAGTCGGGCGGAAGGGACACGCTCCGGAGCCTGGGCATCGAGCCGCCCGTCGATAGTCAGGATACTGCGCGGGCGGTCGCCGAATTGCGGCAAAGCCTGCCTCAGGAGATCATCGACTGGCTGCGCGCGCTGCCGCTGACCGCCCAGTCGGGAGATTATCTGTTCTGCCACGCAGGGGTGCGGCCCGGCGTGCCCATCAAAAAGCAGGCCCGCGATGATCTGCTCTGGATTCGTGAGGAATTTCTGGGCAGCACGCGCGACCATGGGGCCGTGATCGTGCACGGACACAGCGTTTCGGCCGAGCTGGAAATGCGGCCCAACCGCATCGGAATCGACACCGGCGCCTATATGTCGGGGGTTCTCTCGGTCCTTTATCTTGAGGATGATGTGCGAGAGGTCATTTCGATCCGCGAAAGCGATTTGCCCGTCAACGACGCGGACGACGCCAGCGACATCATGTCTTCCGGCTCCACGCTGGCGGGCGGAGAGGCGGACGTGGCCTGATGCGGCGCGCAGGCTGCATTGGCGCGCTGGCGGCAGCGATGCTGGCGTATGGGCAGTTGCTTGCTGCCGCCGTGCCACCGGCCGTGGCGCCCGCCGTTCCACCGGCCGTGGCTCCCGCCCCGCCGGACAAGGATCGCAGCATCGGCTATCTGACCGCGACTCAACTCGGCGCACGTTGCACCGATGGATCGACGGCGGGCACCAGCTATTGCTTCGCCTTCATCACCGGCGTCAACGACACGATGCAGGCTTATGAACGCTGGCTGGGCCAGAGGGAATTCTGCCCGGACGACCATATCTCGCAGGGCGATTTGCGCCGCGACTTTCTCGCCTACCTCAACGCCTATCCCAAGAATGGACAGGGTCAGGCTGCCTCGGTCGTGGTCGTGGCACTCAAAACCCGCTACCCCTGCAAGCCGGGCTGAGCCGGAAGGCCGGGCAACAGGGATCGGCAAAGGGCCAGGGTCACTTATGAAAGTCGATGTCGTAAGAGCCGATGCTCCGCCGAGCGGAAGGCGACCCCGGTGGAAGGCGATCGCGGTACTCGTCGTCGCGTTCCTGATCTGCGGCGGCGCGCTGGCGGCGCTCGTCTCCTTCGCGCTCGACGACCGGCCGTCACGCGGCGAGGACCAGTTCGACCTTGCAACCTTCAATATCAAGACGCCGCAGGGCCGCGCCGCGCTTGAGGCGACAGTCAGGGACTGGACGGCCACCAATCCCGAGCAACTGAAACCGGTGTCGAGCGAGGATGCTGCGCGTCTCAATGCCGAGCTTCCCGTCTCTTCCGCCAAAAATCCGCCGGCATCGCCGCTCGCTCTTTCGCTCGGCGATCGCCTCAATCACACGGCCGGGGTCGATTGCCTGACCGAGGCTGTCTATTATGAGGCGGCGAACGAACCCATCGATGGGCAGCGCGCGGTGGCGCAGGTCATCCTCAATCGGGTGCGGCACCCCGCTTATCCCAAGACGATCTGCGGCGTCGTCTACCAGGGGGTGGAGCGGGGCAGGAGTTGCCAGTTCACCTTCGTGTGCGATGGGGCCCTGGCGCGCGCGCCGGTGCCCGCGCTATGGCGGCGCGCGCGCGAAGTGGCGCTGGCCGCGCTCTCGGGCCTCGTATACGCGCCGGCGGGCCTCGCGACCCATTATCATGCCGATTATGTCTTTCCCTATTGGGCGCCGACGCTGGTGAAGTCGCTCGTGATCGGGCGTCATCTTTTTTACCGGATGCCGGGAGGCCTCGGGTCCAAGGCGGCGTTCAACGGCCAGTATCAGGCGGCGGAATGGAGCGCGCTGAGCGGCGCGCGGGTGCGGGAACGCGCGTTGCTGATGGCGATGGCGACCGATGCTGCTCAACTTCCTGAGACCGGCAATGCCGCCGCGCCCGCCCTTCTGTCGCAGGAGCGCGGCGTGCTGATGCCCAACGGCGCGCTCGCCGGGTCGGTGCAGGGCAATGCCGCAGCGCCGGGCAAGATTGCGCCATCCCCGGCCGCACCCGCCCCCACAGCCATCGCGCCCGGGCGCTACGTTCTGGGGACCGACGGGGGCACCCTCAAATGATCAGGAGCGCCGGAAGCGCCTGAGCCGCGGCATCAGGTCTTTGGCAAACGCCAGCGCCAGCGTCGCGCAGAAGGCGAAGCCGCCCACTGCGATTCGCAGCGCCAGATGCGTCGCATCATGGGCCGGAGGCGTCAGCAGCACCGCCGCCGCCATCGCGCCGGTCGCCGCGGCAATCCGCATCCACGCTTGCCCCGCGACCTGCCGGCCCGCCGATCCCGCCCAGATATAGGTCGCGATCATGCCGATGGCCGACGTCGCCGCCAGCGCGACCGCTCCCCCGACAGGCCCGCCCCATGGCACCGCGACCGCCGCCAGCAGAACGGCAACGATCGCTTCTGCAATCGAAATAAGTGCGATGGGCCGCGTGTTGCCCTCCAACAGAAAGAACTGGTTTAGGAAATATTGGCGCAGACAGATGAAGCTGCCCGCCAGCAGCGACCAAAGCATGACGGGCTGGACCGGCCCGTCCATTCGCTGCGAAACGAGCAGGTGGATAACGTCGCCCGACACCAGCGCCAGGCCGGCGACCGACGCGGCCAGCACTGCGAAGAGCAGCGCGCCGTTGGTGGCAAGTTGCCGTCGGGCGCCCGGCAAATCGCCGGCATTGGCCATCCGCACCGCGATCGGGAAAGCGGCGGCATTCACCATCATCGCCGACACGAGGGATGCGCGATAGCCCAGCCCCATGCCCAGCGAATAGACGCCGACCGCGCTTAGCCCATAGACATAGCTGACCGCGAAGCGCGACGCGTTCTGGCTGACCCATGCGAGCACGGAGCTGACGATGATGGGCATCCCGTAGCCCAGCGCGTGGCGGATGAGGCCGATGTCCGGTCGCCCGAAGCCGATCCAGCTACGGTCACGCATGAGGCTGAACAGCACGCCGGCCAGTTGCGCAACGGCAAAGCCGGTGAAGATCAGCAGCGCGCTCCCTCCGAACCGCCACAGCAGGACCAGACCGATGAGAAAGCCAATCACCGGCCCGCTCATCACCGCGACGGAATAGCCGAGCACATCGCCCCGTGCCCGCGCACGCTCCGCCTGGAACAGGTTGAGCGCGCGACATCCCACCAGCCCGGCCAGCGCAGCCGCCATGGCCAGCGACATGGCAGGGTCAATCATCACCGCGAAACAGGCAAGCGCGATGGCGATCTGGAGCGTCACCGACAGGATCACGACCAGCGTGGATGCATGGCGCATCCGCGTCTGCCCCTCGGGCGTCTCGCCATGTTTGAGCATGTAGCGCTGGGTATACTGGTTCCAGAACCCCATGAAGGCGATGTTCAGAAATTCCTGGATCGAGGTGAACAGCGTCACCACGCCGATGACGCTGGCGGGTGCGAGATGCGACCAGGCGATCAGTTGCACGAACTGGCAGAGCGCGGGCAGAAGCTGTGCCGGGAGGAAGAGAAGCGTCTGCCTGAACAACATGCGGAACATCGCTCCGGGAAAAGGACGGCCTTGCTGCACTGCGCCAAGAAGGGTCAGTCTGTTATGGCGGAAGAAGGAAAAAAGCCACGCAAATTCTTCCACAGAGCGCTTCAGCCGGCAAATTTCAGCATATTTCACATGCCAATGCGCAGGACTTTCGGACCTCCGACCTTTTTGCTAGTGCGAACACCGCAAGGGAGGGCAGACATCATATTATGGATCAGGCGGTCGAGCGTAGGGATTTTCTGTCGCTGGCCGTGGCTGCCGTGGCGCTGACGGGCATTACATCTCTGGTGTTGGGCGAAGAAGCCGAACTGGCCGCTTTCAAGCCTGCCGACCTTAGCGGCAATCTGCGCGACAAGGCGGATCGTAAGGGGCTGCTCTGCGGCACGGCGGTGACGGCGAAGGCGCTTGGCGCAGACGAGAAGCTGCGCGACGCGCTGCGGCGGGACTGCAACATCCTGGTGCCTGAAAACGAACTTAAATGGGGCGTGGTGCAGGCCCGGCCCGGCGGTCCACTCGATTTCAGCGGTGCCGAAAAAATCTATGCCTTCGCACGGGAAAACAACATGGCGATGCGGGGCCATGCCTTGTCGTGGTGGAACAGCCAGCCCGCTTGGGCCGCCGATCATATCGGCGCGATGAGTCCCGGCAAGGCAGGCGATTATCTTCAGGACTATATCCATCAGGTCGCGACCTATTGGCGCGGGCGGCTGGTGCAGTGGGACGTGGTGAACGAACCCATCGGCGCGAAGGATGTGCTGCTGGACCGGCTGTTCGGTCCCAAGCTGGGGGAACAATATATAGACCTGGCGTTCGAGGCGGCGGCCGATGCCGACCCGGACACGCTGCGGGTGCTGAACCATGACCTGATCGCGCAGGACCATTGGTATCAGGAGGCGCAGCTCGATTCGACGGTCCGCCTCATGGACAGGCTCATGAGCCGGGGCGTGCGCATCCAGTGTTTCGGGTTCGAAGGCCATCTGCGCACCGCATACGGCTTTTCCGAAACGCGCTGGCGGGCCTTTTGCGACCATCTGACTGGCATGGGTCTGAAGCTGATGATTACCGAACTGGATGTCGATGATGGCGGCAGCATCGGCAGCGCAGCCAGGCGGGATGAAGCGGCGGCAGGCCTCGCCAGCCGGCTGCTCGGCGTCATGCTGAGCTATCCTGAGTGCCTGGGCGTGCTGACGTGGGGGAATGTAGACAGCTATAGCTGGTTGCGGCAGTCGCCCGACCGCGCCCGATCCGACGGCCAGCCGCTGCGCCCCACGCTGCGGGACGATGATTATCGCCCGAAGGACATGTGGGCCGCGCTGGCGAGCGCGATAGAGACGGCCGACCCGCGGCCGGTCTGAACGACGCCCGGCTGATATGTCAGGGCAAGGTTGCCGTGGAGGATGCCGCGATCGTCTCCGTCTGTGCATCGACCCGAATGCGGGTTTCGCTCTGCGGTTCGTCGACCGCTTCCTGTTCGTCGCCCATGCAGGCGTCGAGCGCCCGCGACAGCGCGCTGGCGCAATTGCTCCAGCTATAGTCGATCCTTACCTGATCGGCGGTTTCCTGCCGCGCCCGGCGCAATGCGGCAAGGTCGCAGGCGCGCAGCCATGCAACCGTTTCCTCGACGGCCGCAGCCGTGCTGACCACATGGCCGCGATAGGTTTCGACCATGTCGCGCGCGCCGGCCAGTTCCATAACGACTGGCACCGTCGAACAGGACATCGCTTCCAGAACGATCAGCGGATAGGAATCGATCTTCGACAGGTGGATCAGCACATCGGAATGGCGCAAATGGTCGAGCAGTTCGTCCTCGGGCACCCGGCCCAGAACCGCCAACTGATCGCCGAGATCCGCCTCCGCGATCATGCGGTGCAGCCGCTGCATCGTGTCCGCGTCGCCCGTGCCCGTGATGCGCGCAAAGAAGGGGACGCCCGCATCGCGCAAGCGGCGGCACACATCCACCACCATGAACGTGCCCTTGCCTTCGGACAGGCGGCTCGAATGGATGAGCTGGATCGGCGGGGGCAGTTCCTCGCCACCCACCAGCTTTGCCGACAATACGGTGTCGGGCAGGAAATTGCGGATCAGCGAACGCGGCACCGATCCCGGCAGCAGCAGTTCTTTTTCCTGGGTCCAGCTGATGAGCGCCAGCCGGTCGGCGAGATGCAGCAGCATCTTGCTCAGCCAGCGCATAGAGGGATTCATCTGTGATCGCCAGTTCGAGCCCAGATGGGGCGTCACCATGACGCGCAGGCCCATTGCCTTGGCGATCAGGACGTATAGGAGATCAGGCAGGTTTACATATTGAATCCACGCCACGTCGGGCCGGCGCACGAAGCCGCGATGGATGAGCTGGCCGATGCTGCGCAGGAACAGAGGCATCCGACGCACCGTCAGATAAGCGCTGCCGGCCGTCACCCTGTCGCATTTCCAGCGACCGCGCTCTTCCAGCGCGATACATCCACGCTCGCAGAACGCCTCCACCCCGCCAAGGTGATCGTGCGATCCGCCCACGACAAGCAGACGTCGGCGCTTGATTTCGCGCGAGAATTTTTGACTTGTCGTCACGTCGATGAAAATCCGATCTCCATGGAGTGTGCATTCCTTTATATGGAATGACTTTATCTTTGCTTACGATCCTTCCGGGAAATGCTTCTCAAGCTATTTTGATCCGAGTCGCGATGCGCACCATGGCATCGTAATCCCTCGGTCGCGAGAGCCTTGCTATGTTGTTCTCCAAATTGGACCGAGAAAACATCGACATCAGGACAATATCGGTCCTTTCCGGTGCCAGCGCGTAATCCGCAAGAAATGCGGAAATCATTGTTCGGGGCGGGCCTGAATAGCCGGCTTCGGCAAAAGCCACTGCCAGTTGAGGATCGTCTCCAAGCTGCGCGAGAATCGATTCGATCATGCCGGCGCTGCCAATGACGCTATGCGTGCTGACGAGAACGTCGCGCCGGCTGTCGAGCAGCGGCTGCAGTTCCTGAAGCTGGGGTTCCAAGGGATTGTTGGCGAACTGGGCGGCTGTGTAGACCGGGCTGGCTGCCAGCCCGGCCCGGATCGCTTCGGGCGACGAAGCAATGCCGACCCGCGCCACCTTGCCCGCAGCGATCAGGCTTTCGGCCGTTTCGATCACCGCGGGATCGGCAGCTTCCTCCGCGGTTGCACCATGCAGAAACAGCATGTCTATGCGCTCCGTCCGCAGCCGACGCAGACTGTCCTCGACGCTACCCGTCATCAGCGCGGGAGTCAGCGGCTGTTTCATGGCGGCGGGACGATTGCGCTTCACCGCGCCGCGAAGGCCCGGAGCCAGCGTCAGCGCGAAGCGGACGGCCGGCCGGATCAGCGTCTTGGCGAGGCTGACATGGCCCGGCAGAATGCCGACCTTGGTCGCGATGGTGATGCCCGGTCGCGCGCCGGCGCAAAATTCGCCCAGCACCTCTTCCGCCGCGCCGTCGCCATAGGATGGCGCGACATCGAACCAGCGAATGCCCGCCTCGTAAGCGCGTTCGAGCGCCGCCCTGCTTTCCGTCCGCGACTTGCGCGATCCCATGGACGCGCAGCCCAGACCCAGTCGCACGCCACCGCTCATGCAAGCTGCTCCAGCCAGCGTTTTTGCGGATGCCGCCGCAGCGCCATGCGGGTCAACAGGATGCTGGGTTCGATAAGGTAGCGGTAGCCCAGCCGCCGGGGCGAGTTCATCAGGCGATAAAGCCATTCGATTCCTATTTGTCCCATCCATCGGGGCGTCAGCTTCTGCGCCCCGACCTGATAGTCGAGATAGGCACCGGTGGGCACAAGCACGGTCGTCGGCACGCGCGACTGGATGGCGGCGATCCACGCTTCCTGGCGGGGCATCCCCATGCCCACGATCAGCACATCGTGCGAGCGAGCCTGCATCCAGTCGAGGATTTCGGCCTGCCGCGAGCCTGGCGCATCGTTCGCCACATCGAAATAGCCGTTCCGGCCGTCGATATCGAGGCCGGGGAAGCGGGCGCGCAAGGTCTCCATGCCCCGATCAAGTGTTTCGGGCGATCCCCCGACATAGCCGAAGCGCCAGCCGCGCTCGCGCCCGAGAGCGAACATCGTGTCGTAGAATTCCAACGAGGTGGTGCGCTTGGCGCGTGGCAGCTTGTGCCCCAGCAGGTTCGCGAGCCAGATGATCGGCATCCCGTCGATCATCACCTGCGCATCGCGCTGCGACAGCAGGCGGGCCATCGGCTCGCTTTCGTAGAGCAGCGCCATGCCGTGCAGATTGAGATTGGCCATGATGAGGCGGCGGCGCTCGGTGACGGCTGCGGCGATCTGCTCCACCACCTCGGCGCCCGTCATGGGATGCAGGCGAAAGCCCAGCAGGCGGATTTCCGAGGGCGGCGCGACATGGTTCGCGGCGGCCGTCATAGCGATGCAACCTTGCTCATGGGGGTATGGACTTCCGGTTTGCTCGTCATCCTCTGCGCCAGCCGGTCACCCAGCCGCAGCGCCAGCGCCACGGCCGTCAGCGTCGGATTGGCCTGACCGGACGTGGGCAGCACCGCCGTCGTCGCTAGGAACAGGTTGGGCAGGTCGAAACAGGCGAGGTCGCCGTCCACTACACCTTGGGTCCGGTCGTCCGCCATCCGGGCAAGGCCCACCTGATGCGTGCCATGCGCCGCCTGTTCCATGACCGCAGCCGCGCGCTCCTCCAACGGCATCCGGTAATGGAGCACACCCATGCCCACCTTTCGCATCCACTGGTCGAGCAGGTCATGCGTACACACGACCGAATCGACGTCTTGGTCAGTGAAGCGCAGGTCGATCTTCAGCTTCGGCAGCCCAAGCCGGTCCACCTGGTCGGTCAAGACCACGCGGCTGTCGGGATGGGGGGCCTGTTCGCTATGATAGAAGAGGCCGTAGCGGTTCGCCGCATTCTGGACGAAAAAGCCGGGCAGGCGCTCTGGCCTGAAATAGCGACGCCAGAAGAACTGGGCAGCAAAGGCGGCAGCCGAAGGCGCGCCCACGATGAGGTTGCGCACATGCGCGGCGATCCGCTGCGGCTTGTCGAGCGCATGGCGTCGGCGAATCGCTTCGGCGACGATCAGCCGGCCAAGCGGTCCGACGCTGAGCGCCAGATAGACCATGGAGAGGATAGCGCTGCGGTGACGTGGATCGGCCACGGGGGCGACAACCGGCCAGAAGGCGCAGTTGAGCAGGCGATTTTCGATCTGCGTCCGGTCCGACGCCACCAGCCGGCGGCGCACATAGGAGCCATAATCGTCGACATGAAAGTCGAAAGCGCGTCCGATGTCGGACGAGGAAAAGGTGACGTCAGCGATCTCGCCGATCAGATGCCCCATATAGTGACGGCCCAATGGCCCGTCCGGGCCGCCGAACAATCCGGGATTGACCTTCTGCGCCGCGAGCAGCAGACGCGTCGTTTCAATGCCGCCGGCAGCAAGGACCACGGTATCGACATCGATGTCCACCGTCTCGCCAGTAATCGAGTGCGCGACGGTCAGCCGCTCGACCCGCCCGCCCGCTGTCTTCAGGTCGGTGACCGTGCAGCGCGTGCGCACCTCCAGCGCCGGCATCGAGCGGATCGCGTCGGCATGAACATTCTGTGCCGCCTGTACATTGGCCCAGCGTTCCAGCCGGTCGGCGGTGAAGCCGTCGTCCGCATCCTGGCTAAGGATCGGGCTGGTATCAAAATGGTTCGCGCCCGCAGCGGTCGAGCGGATGGCGCGGTCCCAATAAGGTGCGAGGTCCGTATAGCGTATTGGCCAGCGCGCATCGACAAAGTCGCGCGGGGCGAAATCGACGGGGTCGAAAGGCAGGCAGCGCGCGCCCCAGAGGTTAGAGGTGCCACCCAGGCGACGGGCCACCGCGACGGCCATCTCGTCGTGGCGGCGCGCATCCGTCAGTTCCGCATCGGACAGTTGCTGGACGACCGGATTGGCGTTGCTCTCGCCCGATTCGAGCAGCATCACCGGAATGTCCCGCCGTGCGAGATCAACCGCCAGTCCCAGCCCTACCGGGCCGCTGCCGACGATGACGATGCGTCCGCGCTGGTCCTTCAGTCCGGCGATCCCGTCGATCAGCATGATGACCCTTCTTGCCTGCCGTGACGCGCGACCCTGATACTGGCCGGGCCGCGCAGGGCCGCTTTGCCATACCCGTCGATCATGGAACCCCCGTTTGCCACCATGCAGTGCCCGTCTCGCCGATCGTCCGGCACTCCTACCGGATTTCGCGCCGCAATATAGCAAAAAAATGCGAACGGCGGAGCGTCCCGGAATGTGACGCCCCGCCGTTGTGCAACGCAATGGAGTTCCCGGCCCGCCGCTACCCTGAGACGAGATCGGGACGAAGCAGGGTCTGGACAAGCGCTCCGGCGATGTCGCCATAGCCCCGGCGGGACGGATGAACGGATGTCGAAGCCGACAGAAGTCCCAGCGACACATTCTCGGCCATGCTGGCATCGCCCGCCCGGCCCCAGCGGTCGGCCAGCGAAAGATGGGCGACATGATCTGTGTCGGCCGCGATGCGACGCGCCGCTTCGTGATAGGCATAATAGGGTTGCCCGCCCGCGGGCACGGTAACACCGCCGGACGGCGGCAACGCCGTGTTGAGCAGCAGGCAACAGCCGCCAGCCGCGACGACGCCGGCCACCACGGACCGCAACTGGGCCTCGTAGGTTTCGACCGTGGGGTAGAGCGTGCCGATCGCCTCGCCGCCCGATCCGCCGCCCATCGCTACATTCTGGAGCGTCGCATCATTCTGCCCCAGCGCCACGATCGTCAGATGCTCGCCAAAGCCGCCGATGGCGCTCAGCAGCCGTGACCGGCTGTGGGCGCTTCCGGTCGCGGCATTGTTGCGGCTCGATTCGCCGATGCCCAGCATGTCCGGCACGGTCCATCCCGCCCTTCCCCAGCGGCTGACCACCACGCCCTGGCCATTATGGTAACGGATGCCGCTCACATGCTGGACATTGGTCGCATGCCCCCCGACCAGCCGCACGACATGGACACTGTTGGCAAGGTTGGTCAGGCTCAGCACCCGGTAGCCCGGTGTCGCGTTTGCCCCACCGGCAAGCCCGGTCGTCACCGTTCCTCCGTCGATCTGATAGGTGAAGCCGCCGATCACCGAGCCGTCCGTGGTGCCCCCGGCCCAATAGAGGATGTCGATGGCAGTGCAGGCGGGGGTGGTGAAC
>JACESO010000090.1 GCA_013911745.1 Sphingobium sp.
AGTCGAGCTCTGGGTCCTGCCAGATCGCGCGCTGCCAGACATCGCTGAACAGCGATGCCCGGTCGAGCTGCTCGCGCTGAAAGCGGATGTAGGCGGTCACATTGGCCGGGGTCGGCTCGAGGATTGCCTTGGCCTTGAGCTCCCGCAAGGTTGCGGTCACAGCATCGAGCTGTTCGGTTGCGCTTTCCGGTTGCTGCGGTTCTTCTGCCTGGGGCTTTTCGGCCTTGGGCCTGGCGCAGTAGAACCAGTAGCCGAGCTTGCGCTCCTGACAGTAGAAGCTGTCCTGCTGCTCTCCGGTCTGCGCGACTGGTGGTTTTTCGGCCCGCAGCGGCGTCGCCGCGACAGCGAGCAGAGCGATGCAGGTGGCGAGCGGCCGCAAGGCGGCGCTAATTGCTGGCACGGGCATAGTAGTCCTCGATTTTTTGCTGGAGGTCGCTGGCTGCTGTGAGCTCGTCGGGCAGGCGGGCAGCCTCGGTGAACTCGGCGTAGACCTCGCTGAAATCCATTTGGCTGAGGTCGAGCCGGGAAAATTCGTCGAGCGTGAAGCCCAAGCATTGCTCGGTCTTTGGCTTGCCCCATGGCTTGTTCAGCTGCCTGCGGCCCTGTTCCTGCAGGATCCGCGAGAGCTTGGATTCAAAGCAGCAATAGGCCTTCTTCTTGGTCAGGCAGACGCCAAGAAAGCTGTCTGAGCAATAGGTGCCGACGTACGCGCACAGGCCCTTGGCATCGCGCTCGTGCAGTAGCATTTCCTCGCGGCTGCAGCCAAGGCTCACAAGCAGCTGGATACCGGGGATCAGCGGAAAGCCTTTGCCCTTGCAGCAATTGAGGACGCCGAAGACCTTGGACGAGCAGGTGTTGCGGGTGCCCTTGAACAGGGTAAGCGTGTCGGGATCGAACTCGCGGCGCGCCTGATCCATGGCATTCAAGGCGACGACGGCATCCTTGAACTCGTCGTTCGCCTCGCGCTCGATCGTCTCGCATGAGCCGTCGATGCAATAGACGTCGCCGTCACAGATGAACTGATTGGGGCTGCCTGGCTGATCCGGAACCGGGCAGTCATAGACCCGCTCCCACGTGCGACAGGGCTCGCCCGATAGGCATTCCTCGCCGACCAGATTGCAGCCGGGCGTGGCGTCTAAGTCGGCGCAGTCCTGCGCTTCAACAAACTGCGCGCAGGTATAGCTGCGCGACCAGGCCCAGCAGGGCTGGGTGACCGCTACCCCATTGATGATCCGGGTCACAGGATCGCTATCTGTGCAGGTCTCGCTCGTTTCCCGGCAGCTATTGTCCGATGCCAGCCCCGCGCACTGACCTTCGTCGCGGTTCGTCGTGACGCGCCGGGTTATGATGGTATCCTGCAGCTGCGCGCCGGGCACTGGGGCGGGGCAGGACATCACGCTGATCGGTTCGCCCGGCTCTGCACAAAAAGGCCGGCCGGGTTGTCCCGCCCATTGAAGGCAAGGGCCCGGCCTCCAACCGATCCGTTCACAACCGGCGAAGTCGAACCTTTCGCAATTCTCCTCAGCACCAAAACCGAATTCGCTGCACCAGTGGATGTAGCGGGTCTCGTTGGTAACCTCGACCCTGAGTGGGATCTGGCAGCTTCGGATCTCTTCGCTGGCGGTGTAGCCGACATTGCAGGTTGCCATGTACCGTGCGCCCGTCCCGCTGCCCGGGGGCAGCGGGACGCAGCGGCCCTGCGAGCCGCTGACGCTCATGCCGCTAGTAAAGGCGAGCGGGTCGGCACTGATTTGCCCGCTGCGGGCAACAACCGCATCGAGGTCCTCGGGCGTGAAGCGCGCGCGCCGCTCCATGGAATCGCGCATGGTGCGATAGCCGGTGTTGGCATTCGCCTGGCTTGCCGCGTCACGCTCCATGCGCGCCGGATCATCGATATACCGGGATTCAGTCGGCGCGCTGCTGAAGTTCGGGATCCGGTCAGCATTGGGGCTGGCGGTGGCCGCTCTTTGCGCAGCGCCAGCCTGCTCGCGGCCAAAGGCCTTCCCTTCTGCCTTGGCCGATTCTGTGGTGATGGGACCCTGTGGCGCGGTCTGGGCCTGTGCGGCAGGTGCAAGGCAAGCGCTGAGGGCTGCCAGACTGATGATGAGCCTGCGCGTCACTGTCCGGTCCTTTCAAGACGGCCAAGATATTGGGAGGCGATGCGCGCTGCCGGGCCTTGACCGCGTGCGATGGTTTCGAGCGCGAAGGCGGGTTTCACATTGCCGCTGATGCGATCATGTGGCGGCACGGTGGTCTGGCAGTCGAACCCGTCGCACAGGTCAAAGTCGCTGCTCGCGACCACATAGGTCGGGATGGCCGTCACATTGAACGCGCGAAACAGCCGGGGATCGATCCCCACCTGTCCCATCGTGTCCTGATCGAGCGCGAGCTTGCCGAGCGCTTCCGTGAACGCCTTGGCGCTGCCCTGCGGAAAGCCACGCAGCGCGACCACCCCGCCTGCGGCATTCACGTCACGGATCATCTGTTTGAGTGCGGCCGGCGGCATCGACAGCGACGCAAAGGCAATGAAGCGCGGCGCGTCACCGAGCTCGCTTGTCGCCATGGTCCCGGCATCGACCACCATGCGGTCGAAATCGAAGATGTCCTGCGAGGGTGGCTTTGCTGCCGCTCTGGCCGCCTGCGTGTAGTTCTGGCCATGCGTCTGCGCCGCCTGCGCATTGGCACCGGCTTCTTCCATAAGGGCCTTGGCCCGCTCCCGCGCCGTGGCAGCGAGCGCCTCAGCCTCTCCCGCATCCTTCTGCGCCCTTGCGCGAATGGCAGCGAGATCGAGCTCGGGCTCGACCGACTGTGCGGCGGCGCCGGCGATGGCTGCGAGGCTGATGAGGCTCGCAAATACAGCAAGATGAAAGGGGCTCTTCATAGCGCGCAGCAGTTCCGTTTGCGCCAGACCAGGTAGCCCATGTCCTCGCCAATGGCGGGGTAGACCTGTCCTGCTGACATGAAGGTGGTGGAGGCCCCCATCGGCGCGCAGGCATAGCGGCCCTTGGTCTGCGGATTGGGGTTGGTGGCCTGAAAGCGGTATTGCTGCTTCCTCATCACCGGCATGAGGTACTTGCCGCACAATCCCTTGCTGCCCATGGTGCCCCAGGCGACGAGCTGCCGATGCAGCTTGTAGGAGAAGCGCGACAGGGCGAGGCGCGAGGCCTGGACATGGCCGATCGTCGCCGAGACATTGCCGTTGAGCGGATACATCGTGCCCTGGCAGCCGGCGCACCAGAACAGATCGTCGCTCGGCAGTTTCGAGGTGGCTGCGACACAGTCCGCAGCGCACGCTGCCAGTGCCAGCGGGTTAGCGAAGAGCACGCTTTCGGGATTGATGATCGCGGTGAGCTCGCTGTCCTGCCACAGCGGATCGATCTCGCTGACATAGAGAATGTCGACCGAGCCGGCCTCAAGGCACAGGAAGTCGGCGACGAGCTCCATCCAGTAAATCAGCGGGTAGGCGTACCAGTGGACATGCCACTGCGAATGGTATTGCGTCGCGCCGCCCACAGCCGAGGGCCCGGCCATGGTCTTGAACCCGATGTCAAAGCCGGGATCGATCTTCATCCCGCCCAAATTGACGAAGCACCACGGCTTCATGCTGACATCCGCAAGGCGCACGGGCTCCCAGAAGCCCATCGCAATTCCAGGCCGGATGCCGCAAATGCAGACTGGAAGATCGGGATTGTCGGGGTCCGGACGGTTCGAGGGCCAGATCTTGAGGCTGCCGACCGAGATCGGGAACAGGCACGACCAGCAGATGTCGGTGATCGGGTTGACGAATTTGCCCGTGCATTTGCCCGGGCCGGCATCCGCGCTGGCTGGCACGCTGAAGCCCAGCATCAGGAGCGCGCCGCAAATCCATGTCAGGAAACGATATGGTCTGGTCATGATGACCTGCGCTCCCGGGGTTTGAGCGGAACCTCGCTGACACGCAGCACGCGGCCCTGCTGCTCGACCACGGCCGGAACGGCGCGGATGCCGAAGAGCTTCACGAGGGTCCCGCCCTGGTCGAAATAGAAGCGCCGCTGGCGGGCTTTCATCAGTGCGAGCGGCGCGCCGCGCACCAGAATGAACTTCGCCGACGTGGTCCCGTAGCGCTGGCTCGCCCAGGCGATTTGCGCCGGGTCGTCGCCATCGAGAAACACGAGGGAGCTGCGCAGGCGCACCGTGTCGAGCGGATTGACCCGTGTGCCGGCCGCAATGATGATGCGGCCCTTTTCGTCAGCAATGTCCCGGTCCGCGCTGATCGTCGGATCGAAGTCCCAGCTACGGGCGGTCACGGCGTTCGTGATGCCCGCGACCGGCTCGGGGCGATTGACCCGCGCAATCGTGCGCTGCTTCAGTTGCTCGTTGAGCCGCGCGGTCTCGCCGCTCTTTTCGAGCTGGGTCAGCCGCGCTTCGATCTGCGTAAGGAGATCGGGCTCAATGACGGGCCAGAGCGTCCCGTGCTGGCCAAAGTCGCGCGCGGCAGCAGGCGCGCTGCAGGCGAGGCACATTGCTGCGGAGCAGAGGAGCGCTTTCACAGGATCGGCCTCCCAACCCCTAGGATGCGTGATTTGCAGACCCATCCGATCGCCGCATAGCGGCTGTCGAAGCTGTCCTTGTGCGGCGTGGTGACAAAATAGCAGCCCTTCGGCACCGTTCCGGTTGGGCCGAGTGCGAGAGGTTGCCCGCGGCGGCTCACCGGTTTGGCCGTCGCCACCTGGCGTCCATTGACGAAGAAGGCGCGGTCCTTGCGGGTCACGACATCGCCGGGCACGCCGCTCACCACCTTGCCAAAGGGCTTCGGCTCCTTGCCGAAATGCGCCTCAAGCAGCGGGGAAGGCGGCGGGACGAACAGGATGATGTCCCCGCGCTGCGGGACCGCGCCCTTTGTGGTCCATACGGCCCAATAGGGCAGGCTCGGGCTCACATTGATCATCAGCGCATGGCCCTTGGCAAAGGCACCGAGCGCGGTGAGGGCGAGCGCGCCTGCGCCGAGGCCTGCGAGCAGCACAAGGCGGCGCGCGGTGGCCGAACGGGTGAGGATCTCAGGGCTGCGCATGGCGAACGCCTGCCACCCGCCGCGCCACATCGGCGCGGACACTTTCGGTAAGGTCGGGCGCACTGCCCGACACCACGGCCTCAGCGACCAGCACGGTCCGACCATCGCGGCCCAGCGCCTCGACCGAGGCTTCGACCGCCTTCAGGTAAAGCTCGACGTTTTGCTTCGTCTCTTCAGGGGGGCGGCCCGCGCGCGCCTCGGCTTCGATGAAGTCGCCCATGATGCGGCTCAGCTGAACCGTCACGACTTCGCGCTTCTGGAGGGTAAGCAGTGCGTCCGTCGCCCAGACGCCCCAGAGGGTCGAGCTGATCATGCTCGCGCCGAGCAGGATGGCCGTGGGACTGATCGCGGGAAGCCTGCTGCGCAGGTCTTTTGTTGCCAATATGTTCCTCACGACTTTTCTCCCGAGAGTTCGCGGCCCAGATCACGCAAGAAGCGCGGCAGGCGCCAGGCGATCAGGACCGTGGCCAGCCCGATGAGCACCAGTTTGACCTCGCCAAGGAATGCGACCTGCCGGGCATGATCAGCCGCAAGGAAGCGCTCGGCGATGTTGGCGAGCTGCGCAAACAGCAGCCCTGCGTCCCCGCCCGACAGGGCAAGGAAGAACAGCAGCGGCGCGCCCAGGGCCATGAGATAGCTAGAGGCGATAAAGCCGCTTGCCTTCAGCACGATGTAGCAGAGGTTGCGCGTTTGCCGCTGCCAGGTGCGTTTGGGCGCGGATGTCAGCGATGCTGTGTTTGACTGGGGAGACACCGGTGCTTGATGTGCCGGGTCGACGAGATGGAGTTCCATGGCTTTCTGGGGTCCCTTGTGATGTTGTCGGGGGTGCGGCTCAGGGCCGACCAAAGGCGATCTGCTCGATCGCATCTGCAAGCTGGTGGCCGCGCGCGACTTCGGCATCGATCGCGGCGAAGGTCTCGGGCGAGCTTGAGAACAAGGTCGCCGAGTACTCGTCGAGCACAAGCCGGCCGATTGCTTCCACCTCGGGCCCCTTGATGAACACCTCGGAATAGTCGTTGCCCGAGCGCTTGAGGCTGCGGATCAGCGTCTCGGTGCGGTCATCCATGTCGAGGCGCTTGGAGGCCTTGAAATCGGCAATGGTCTCGGGCTTCTGCTGGAGGATCAGCATCCAGTCGCTGTTCTCGAGCGCAGCGGTGGCCCCGTCGGACTTGTAATAGTCGTTCAATGACTGCGTCGCTGTCGCCAGTGCGCCGCCATATTTGCGGCAGGTGCGGGCATAGGTCTCGACGAACTCGCCCATCGATCCGCCCTTCAGCATCGACCAGGCCTCATCGATCAGCAGCAGCTTGCGCACCTGGCGCGGAGTGCGGGTCATCGCCTGGCTGGTCATGAACATGATCGCCGAGAGCACCACGGCACGCAGTTCCTCCCGGGCCGAGAGGTCCGACATCTCGAAGACCGTGAAATCGCTGTCGAGCGCGAGGCTGGCCTCGCCCTCGAAGAAGGCGCCATAGGTCCCGCCCGCCATGTAGGGGGCAAGCGAGGTAGCAAGATCGCTCGCGATCTCATGGCCGACACTGGCAAGGGCTTGGCCGACGCTGGTAACGGTGGCCGCGCTCCCGGCCTCGTTCCACACCGTGTTGACCGCCCGGTCGATGAGCCCGCGCTCAATATCGGTGAGTTTTGCCGAGTGCCGCGCCATCTGGCCGATGATCGCCTTGACCATCCCGAAGCAGTCGAGCCGGTAATCCTCGTCCTCGGCGGCGCGCGAAGCGTCGATCATCGAGAAGGGATTGAGGCAGAAGCCTGCCTTCATCGTGAATTCGACGAAGCGGCCGCCCTGCAGCTTGACCGAGTGCTCGAAGCTGCGGCCATCATCGATCACCACCACCTGCGCGCCCGCGCCGCGCAGCGCGGCACACATTTCCTGGAGCAGCACCGATTTGCCCGATCCCGACTTGCCGCAGATCGCGACATTGTGATTGCCCGCTTCATTCTCGAAGGGGGACCAGAAGAAGGGCTGACCGCGCCTGCCGATGAAGAGGAGATGCGGATGCGCGCTGCCGAGATATTCGCCCTGCATCGGTGCCATGTTGGCGGCGGTGGTCGAAAGGACCGTCCTGAAGCGCTTCAGGCGTTCCATATCCGCCGCCAACCCGTCGGCCAGCGTCATCGGCATGGCAGCCAAGAGCCCCTGGATCTGCAGGAAGCGCTCGTCGGCAAGATCCCAGCCTGCCGCCTTGTAGATCGACTTGATCGCGCGCTCGTCGCTGTCGCCGCGCCCCAGCGGCGAGAAGGTCGTGAGGCCATAGAACACCCGCACGAGCCGGCGGCCTTCCTGCAGTTCGGCCTGGACATGCTGCCATTCTGCGGCCTGCTCGCCGATCCGCGGCAGGAAGCGCGCGCTGCGCGTTTCTGCAAGGCTGGTGGTGCGCATGAATTTGAACCCCGCCTTGGCGGCCGCCGCCTCCTGATCGGGATAGACCAGGCACAGCATCGTTGCAGCCGGGCAGGGAAAGCGCAGCTTGTCCGTGAACAGATCGCCGATCAGCCGCGCGCATTCCCAGGGCGCCCAGCGCGCCGGAGTGTTGCGGACCGAAAAATGGCGCAGATCGAAGGCGTCAGGGTAGATCGTGCCGATCTCCGGCACGCCGTCATGGAGTTTGCCGGTCGGCCGGAAGCGCTCGGTGGCGAGCCGCATCCGGTCTTCCTGCACGATCAGCTCGATATCATGCCGGATCGCCTGGGCCGCGATCGCATCGTGCGGATTATAGGCAAGGGCATCCTCCTGCGGCGCGGTTGTGGGGGACGTGAGGTCATCGACGATGGCGATGAGGGCTTCTGGGCCAACCTCGGCAACGCCGAGGTTCAGGGATTTGAGCATGGCGATCAGGCTGTCGCGGGTCTGCCGCAGTTCCTCATTGCTGACCGCTTTTGCAGCCGGGACGCCGACCGATACGATCACCTGGTGGTGGCGGGCATGGAAGGGCGCATCGGCCGAGCCTGATTGCCACACCAGGCCATAGAGACGCCTGGCGCGGTGGCGCGCGATCGCCTCATAGACCCCGCCCTGCAGATAGCGCGGGGCGAACCACGGCGCGACGATCCGGCTGATGCGCGGGGAAGCAAGGTGCAGCACCTGCAGGCACGCGCCCGGCGGAAGGCCTTCGGAGAAGAACTGCCCGAGGATCTCGCCGGTGCGCTCGTCGGCCCCGATGAGCGGCGTCACTGACAGCACAAACCCCTTGGAGCGTGTGTTGAGGTAGAGCCGGTTTGAAGGATCATAGACCCGGTACGGCAGCCAGTCCGAAAGTTGGTCGATCATCAGGGCCGGGCGCACTGGTTCGGAATGCTCGGCATCGCCCAGAAGCCCAGCAAGGACCCGGTCGACGATCATGTTGAGGCGCTGGGCCATCAGTTTTGCTCCTTTTCGGGCTGTGCCTTGCTGGCGGCTGCATCGCGCTTGGCCGCCTCGATCGCTTCGATGCTCGGGAAGGTGAGCGGCGCGCGGGTGTTGGAAAGCCGGGGGGCTGGGTCATGCGGGGACGCGGTCGCATGGAGCCCCCCGGCCACCGGTGCATCAGCACCGGTCGCAGTCTCGTTCGCCGGGGAGGGGGATACCGGCGGCGAGACCAACGGGAAAAGGTCGGAGTGGTTGTCGGGCTGAATGAGGAATTCGGCGTCAGGGGCGCTCTGGTCTGACCGGGCGGTGGTGGCTTCGTCCATGCTGTCAGCCGCGAGCATGGTGTCTGCCTGCGCACCGGTTTGCGCTGTGGCCTGCACCGCCTTCAGCTGCCGCGTCAGCTGTCGCATCAGCGGCGGCGCGGCCTTTTCTCCGGGCTTGCGGCGCAGCTCCGCTGCCCAGCGCGGGTTCTCGATCACGGCCCAGGCGACGGCTTCGTCGTGCAGCGTTCCCGCCTCATCGACCCGCGCCGGGAACACGATCCTGAGCGTGCGCTCGGATGTGCGCGCCTGATCGCCTGCCGCAACGGCCATCGCCGGGCGCGTGGCGTGGAGCGGGTTCTTCTTGGTGGTCATGTCGCTCGTCGCGCGGGCATCGAGAACATGCGAGGGTGCACAGTCGCCCCTGGGCGCGCGGCACTGGAACGAGCCTTCGACATTGGTGCCAAAGGTCGCGCAGGCGCTGGCCATAACAGCAAGACCGGCACAGGCGAGGAAACGGAAGGGGAGCCGCATGGGTCTATCCTTTTGTCTTGGGGGTCAGCGCTGGAGCGGAGGGGCGCAGAAATTCGCGTAGGACAGCCGCGGGCCGATAGCCCTCGAGCACCGCGCCATCGGAGGGGCGCACCAGAACCGGCGTTCCGGTAAAGCCATTGGCCTTGGCAAACGCCTCGTTGGCATCGAGACCGCTGGTGTCGCAGGGCTTGGGATTGACGAGCGCGCCGCCCGAATAGGCAAGCCGGAGCGAGAGTTCGGGGCGCGGCGCGCACAGCACCCGCTCGGCGTCGCGGCGGCTTTCGGCCCCGAAGATCGAGATCGGCCGTTCCTCGACGCGCGCGCCGATCGCTTTCAGCTCCTCTTCGAGCTTATTGCAGTAGCCGCAGTGAAAATCGGAAAAGACCACGACCTTCGGCCCGTTCACAGGGCCCCAGGTGACCGCGCCATTGGCCGGAAGACCCGCGAGCGAGACCTTTTTGGGGGCCGTGCGCGCCGCGGCCTGAGGGGCTTTCTCGGCTGCCGCAGCGCGGGGCGCGCCCGCCGTCAGAAGGTCAGGGTTCAATTCAAGCAGCCGGGCCGCCGTCAGATCCTGACGCGCTTCCATGTCATAGACCCGGCCGATCACGAGATAGCGCGCAGCCCGGTCGACGTAGAACAGCGTCGACTTGGAGGCGACTTCGCACAGGCCGCCGAGACCCTCGCACGCAATCCGGTCGATCGGGGTCTTGGGCAGGCGCAGCTTGAGCGCGGCCCGCACAGTATCCGTATCTGGCGCCTTCATGGGCGAGGCGAGGCTGGCGACGGCCCAGCCTGTGGCCGCCGAAAGGGCGATCACCCCGGCGATCCCGGCTGCTTGCTTGATCCAACGCATGGGCCGCTTTTGGGGGAGGGGGGTGGTTTCGCTGATCATTGGGAATTCCTCACAAAGACGCCGTCGAGAAACACGATCTCGACCGCGATGCCGGTCGGCATCTCGACGACGGGTTGGTATTGTTCTGCGCGCTCGATGAGGTAGCGGCTGACCGTATCGGCAGCTTCGCCCGCACCCTGGCCGAGGCCGCCCGCCAGAATGTCGGTGGCCGACAGCTGTTCGCGTTGTTGGCCCGTGCCGACCTGGCCGGCAAAGATGCCATTGGCGTTGGCGGAGAACCCGCGTCCGAACCCGCCGACGATGCCCGCAAGCAGCGCCTGGCTGACCAAATTGCCTTCGCGGCTGACCACGCGTCCGCGCACACCCGACTTGCCGGCAAAGCTGATGAAGCCTTTGACCTCGCTGACAGCGACACGGCCACCGGGCTGGTCGCAGGTCATGCGGGCAAGCTTCACATAGACTTTCTCGGACGAGAGATCGCCGCGCGCCGCGCCATTGACGATGCAGCCTTCGATCCGCGTCGTGAGGACCTTGCCATTCTGCATTACCGAACGCGCCGGGCCGGTGATCCGCAGGACAACCGGAAGCGGATCAGTCTGGCTCGAGACCCCCGCCGACGCATCGACGCCCACGATCACACGCGCCGGGGCATAGGAATTGGGCGGCAAATAATCGGGCGAGTCCTCGACCACGACGGGCGGCGTTTCAGGGCGCGCCGTGCGCGGTCCTGCAGGGCCCGCCTTCTCCGAGGCAAAGCTCATCAGCTTGACCTCGCCGGGCGCGAAGGCGGGAACCGCGTTCTCGCTTGTTGCACTGGCCGACCGGGTGGCCGCGCTTGCGCTGCCGCGGGCGTCGTAGCTGCCCGCTTGCGGACCATAGGTCGGCGGCGGGGCAGCAGGGGTAGGGG
>JACESO010000091.1 GCA_013911745.1 Sphingobium sp.
TCTCTAATCGGCGTTTGCTTTGCGCGCCGATTGGCCTAACCGCAGATCATGTCCCGCCGTCCCGTTCCCAATCGCCCCGACGATGTCCCCGGCCTGCCCGCCCGCCGCGCGGCGCTCCGGCTGCTCGACGCCGTTCTCCGCCGGGGCGATCCGCTGGAACTGGCGCTGCACGGCGCTGCGCAGGGCCTGCCTCCGGCCGACCGGGCGCTGACCCATGCCATTGCAGCGGAGGTGCTGCGCCACCTGCCCGACCTCGACGCGCTGATCGACGGCGCGACCCGCCAGATTCTGCCGCCCGATGCCAAGGCGCGGATGGTGCTGCGCATCGCCCTTGCCCAGACGCTGAAGCTCGATACGCCGCCCCATGCCGCCATCGCCACCGCCCTGCCGCTGGTGGACGGCGGCCCGCGCAAGCTGGTCCATGGCGTGTTCGGCACGGTGACGCGCGGCGCGCCCGACCTGCCCGATCCGCCGACCCTGCCCGCCGATGTCGCGGAACGCTGGGCGGCGCAATGGGGCGACGCGATGCCGCAGGCGGCCGCTTATGCCTATGGCCAGCGCCCGCCCGTCGACCTCAGCCTGCGCGACTCCGATGAAACCGCGAAATGGGCCGAGGCGATGGGCGGCGCGTCCTTCGCGCCGGGCCATGTCCGCCTGCCGCCCGGAACCGAGCAGGGGACGATCGCCATCCCCGATCTGCCCGGCTTTGCCGAGGGTGCCTGGTGGGTGCAGGACATCGCCGCCTCCTGCGCCGCGCGGCTGCTGGGCGCGGGCGAAGGGCGCGTTGCGCTGGACCTCTGCGCCGCGCCGGGCGGCAAGACGATGCAGCTGGCGGCGGCGGGCTGGCGCGTGACCGCGCTCGATCAGTCCAAGAAGCGGCTGGAACGCCTGTCCGACAATCTTGCCCGCACCGGCCTCACGGCGGATGTGGTGGCAGCCGACCTGCGCGCCTGGCAGCCGGATGCGCCGGCCGACGCCATCCTGCTCGACGCTCCTTGTACCGCCACCGGCATCTATCGCCGCCATCCCGACGTGCTCCATCGCATCGGCCCGCGCCAGATTTCCGAACTGGCGGAGCTGCAAGGCGAACTGCTGGCCCGCGCGGCAGGCTGGCTCGCGCCGGGCGGCCGCCTCGTCTATGCCACCTGCTCGCTGGAACGGGCGGAGGGCGAGGAGCAGGTCGCGCGGTTTTTGGCCTCCCATCCCGGTTTCGCGCTGCTCCCCGCCACCGCCGAAGAACTCCCCACCGGCATCGCGCCCACGGCCGAGGGCTGGCTGCGCACGCTTCCCGACACGCTGACGGAAGCGGGCGGCACCGACGGCTTCTTCATCGCCCGGCTCGTCAAAAAAGCGCACTGACTTTTAACCTTGATCAAGGCATAAGACGGCCATGCGCCCGATCGAGCCTTTGCCCCTCCATCACAGCTGGCCGCTCTACGCACTACGTGAACATCTCGCGCCCGTCCTCCTTGACCACAACATCGCGCGCAATGACCAGGCGCTGGCCGAACGGGGCCTTGGTCTGTGGCAATGCGATCTTTCGGACAACAGCCTCTGCTGGACCGCTGGCGTCTATGACCTGTTCGGGCTGGAACGGGACAGCCCCGTCTCCCGCGACCGCGCCGCCTCCCTCTATGCGCCGGACTCGCGCGAGGCGATGGAGCGGCTGCGCGCCTATGCCATCCGGCACCGGCGGGGCTTCACGCTGGATGTCGATATCGACCAGGCTGACGGCGTCGGCAGATGCGCCATGCGCCTCATCGCCGCCCCGGTGCTGGACACGACGGGCGCGGTCGTCGGCCTGCAAGGCGTCAAGCAGCTGCTCCCCAGCGGCGCTATCCCCTCGACGGGTCTGGACCCGACCATTTTCGTCATGCTTTGAAGAGCTTGCGCGGCTTCGCCTGATGGCGCGCGACTCGGCTGCAAATCCCCGTTGCCCTGCGCCCCGACGGCGACTAAGGCGAACGGTTAATGACCTCTTCCATCCTCATCTCGCCGTCCATCCTGTCCGCCGACTTCGCCCGCTTGGGGGAGGAAGTGCGCGCCATTGACGAGGCAGGCTGCGACTGGGTGCATATCGACGTGATGGACGGCCATTTCGTGCCCAACATCACGATCGGCCCCATGGTTGTGAAGGCGCTGCGTCCCCACACGCAAAAGCCCTTCGACGTCCATCTGATGATCTCGCCGGTGGACCTCTATCTCGACGCCTTCGCACAGGCTGGCGCGGACATCATCACCGTCCATCCCGAAGCCGGCCCGCACATCCACCGCACCGTCCAGCATATCAAGTCGCTGGGCGTGAAGGCGGGCGTCGTCCTCAATCCCGGCACCCCGGCGAAGATGCTGGATTACCTCATCGACGATATCGACCTGATCCTGATCATGAGCGTCAATCCAGGGTTTGGCGGCCAGAGCTTCATCGAAAACCAGCTTCGCAAGATCGAAGCTTGCCGCAAGATGATCGACAAGTCCGGCCGCGACATCCGGCTCCAGGTCGATGGCGGCATCGACCTCGTCACCGCGCCCAAGGCGATCGTGGCGGGCGCGGACGTGCTGGTCGCGGGCACCGCCACCTTCCGCGGCGGGCCGTCCGCCTATGCCGATAATATCCGGAAGCTGCGGGGCGGGTGAACGAGGCCCGCCGCCTCCCCGCCCGCAAGGGCCGGAACCTTCCCGACGAACCGGAAGAGGACGGCATCGAGCAGGGCAAGCGGCTCATCCGCGTCGCGGATGACAAGGGCCTGTCGCTGACGCAGCGGATCGCCAACCAATTCTATCTGCTCAGCTGGAAGACGCCGATCCACGGTCGCCGGCTCAAGGGCAAATATCCGCTGAAACTGCTTGCCGTGCCCGACGATCAGGTGCCGGGCGATCCGCGCGCGGGCGCGGCGATCCGTGCGGGCTATTTCCTCTTCCGCGGGCAGAAACTGCCGATCGACACGCTGGACTTCGCCGCACTGTCGGTCGGCCCGGCCTTTGCCAGCTACCTGCACGGCTTCCGCTGGCTGCGCGACCTGGCCGCGAGCGCCAGCCGCGAACAGGGTGCGCCGATCGCGGAAAGCGTGATGCGCAAATGGCTGGACGCGCATCATGAAACGCCCAGCGAACCGGCCTGGCGCGCCGACAATGCGGGCTGGCGGCTGCTGTTCTGGACCGCGCACGCGCCGCTGATCCTCTCGTCCAGCGACCTCGTCTATCGATCGCTGGTGCTGAACTGCATCGCCCGCACCGCCCGCCATCTGGACCGCAGCGCCGACAAGGCGCCCATGGGCCTGCCGCGCCTTACTGCCTGGAGCGGCATCCTGGCCGCTGCGCTGCTGATCCCGGGCGGGGAAGCGCGCCGGCTGTTCGGCGAAGCGGGCCTCAAGCGCGCGATCGACAGCGGCATCCACGCCGATGGCGGCATCGTGTCGCGATCTCCGCTGGCGCAGATGGAGGCGGTGATGCTGCTTTCCATGCTGCGCGCCGTCTATGACGTGCGGCGCGAAAGCCCGCCCGCCTGCCTCACCGAAGCGCTCGCCCGCGCCGTGCCCGCCCTCCTGGGCCTCACCCATGGCGACGGCGGCCTTGCCAGCTGGCAGGGCGCGGGCGCGATCGACCCGCAATCGGTGCAGGCGGTGGTGCAGGCCAGCCGCGTGCGCGCCCGTCCGCTGCGGCAGGCGCGCGACTGGGGCTATCAGCGGATCGTCGCGGGCAGCACCATCGTTCAGGTCGACGCCGCCCCGCCGCCGGTCGCGCGCCTGGCCGAAGCCGGCTGCGCCTCCACCGGCGCAATCGAGATCAGCGACGGGCCGCTCCGCCTGATCGTCAATTGCGGCGGCGCGGCGCTGGAAGGCGCCTGGGTGCCGCGCGAGCTGGCGCAGGGGCTGCGCACCACCGCCGCGCACAGCACGCTGGTGCTGGCCGACAGCAATTCCACCGCCCTGCTGCCCGACGGCACGCTGGGCAAGGGCGTGACCGAGGTGGAGCTGACCCGGCAGGAGCTGGACAATGGCAGCCGGCTCGACATCAGCCATGACGGCTATGTCCGCCGCATGGGCTACATGCACCGCCGCCTGCTGATGCTGAGCGGCGACGGCCGGGAAGTGCGGGGCGAAGACATGCTGACACCGGCCGAACGGCGCAGGAAGCCGCAGCGCCAGCCGGTCCAGATTCGCTTCCACCTCGCGCCCGGCGTCGAACCCACGCTGACCGCAGACAATCAGGGCGCGGTGCTGCGCATCGACGGCGGCGCGCTCTGGCAGTTCCGCGCCGGCGCTGGCGTGTTGAGCGTCGAGGAAAGCCTGTGGGTCGACGGCGACGGCCGCCCCCACCCCACGCGCCAGCTCGTCGTCGGCACGGAGGCGCTGCCCGGCGGATCGTCGATCGGCTGGCTGTTCAAGCGGATGGGGTGAAAGGCGGCGGGCGTTACCGGTCGGTCGCGCTCGCGACCGCCACCGGGGCACTCTGCGCTGCATAGCGGAAGCGCAGATCGCTGTTGAGCTGTCCGTTCACCACCGTTCCGGCGGGGATGTAGCCGCTGGTGCCGTGGATCAGGAAGCCGAGCGAGGTCACGAACAGCATCGTGCCGATGGACGCCACGGTGCCGCTTTTCCCCTCGTCATAGCCCGATCCGGTCAGGCGCGCGGGGCCATGGGGCGTCATGACTTCGACCAGCTGGATTTCGATCTTGCCCTTGCGGCCGAAATGGCCGTTGCGCTGCGTCGCGGCGACTTCGGCGATGGCGGGAGATCCTGCCGGGATAATGGTCTGGTGGCCGAAGACGACCGGCTCCGCCACTTCCAGCCGGATGCGCTCGCCGGGCCGATTGTCCTTGGAAGAAATCTGCGTCATGGTGCGCAGCACAATCGGCGTGCCCGCCGGTAGAACATAGCGCGTGCCAGCCCCTTCGGGCGCCGCGAAATGATAGACATTCTGCGCCTGCGCGGGCGCGCAGACGACGATCGCGGCAACGATGGCCGATGCGCATATGCGGATCATGCGGTGCTCCCTTTTCCCCACCCGCCTGCCTAGGCGAGGAGGATGAAGAAGCGGTGCCGCAACAAGGTTAACGCCGCGCCGCCCGCTTCCGCCGGAGGTCGGCGCAACCGGGACTGTATTTTTGCGCGCTCCGGCACTAAGGGACCGCGCGACACCGCCCTCTCCGTGCCCCAAGAGAAAGCCTTTCCATGACCTCCACCCCCCCCGACGTCACCATCAAGCGCGCCCTTCTGTCCGTGTCCGACAAGGCCGGCCTCATCGAACTGGGTCAGGCGCTGGGAAGCCATGGCGTGGAACTGGTGTCGACGGGGGGCACGGCGAAGGCGCTGCGCGAAGCAGGCCTCGACGTGAAAGACATCTCAGACCTCACCGGCTTTCCCGAGATGATGGACGGCCGCGTCAAGACGCTGCACCCGAAGGTGCATGGCGGCCTGCTGGCGGTGCGCAACAATCCCGATCATGTCGCTTCGATGGACGCGCATGAGATCGGCGCGATCGACCTTGTCGTCGTCAATCTCTACCCCTTCGCCGCGACCGTCGCCAAGGGCGCGGAGCGTGAGGAAATCATCGAGAATATCGACATAGGCGGCCCGTCCATGGTCCGCTCCGCCGCGAAGAATCATGAGAGCGTGGCGATCGTCACCGATCCGGCCGACTATGCCCGCTTGATCGCGGAAATGGCGGAAAAGGGCGGGGCGACGAGCTACGACTTCCGCCGGATGCTGGCGGCCAAGGCCTATGCGGCGACGGCCGCCTATGATTCGATGATTGCAAGCTGGTTCGCCTTCGCCGATCAGGGCGTCGCGTTCCCCGAAACGCTGGCCGTCTCCAGCACGCTCGGCGCGACGCTGCGCTATGGCGAAAACCCGCACCAGTCCGCCGCCCTCTATCTGCCCACCGGTCCCTCGGCCAATGGCATCGCCCAGGCGAAGCAGATCCAGGGCAAGGAACTCAGCTACAATAATTACAACGACGCCGACGCCGCGCTGGAACTGGTCAGCGAATTCCGCGACGGCCCGCCGACCGTGGTGATCGTGAAGCACGCCAATCCTTGCGGCGTCGCCACGGGCGACACGCTGATCGAAGCCTATGAAGCCGCGCTCGCCTGCGACAGCGTGTCGGCCTTCGGCGGTATCATCGCGGTCAACCGCCCGCTCGACGGCCCCACTGCCGAAGCGATCAGCACCATCTTCACCGAGGTCGTCGCCGCGCCCGACGCCGACGAGGACGCGAAGGCGATCTTCGCGAAGAAGAAGAACCTCCGCCTGCTGCTGACCGGCGACCTGCCCGATCCCGCGCGCCCCGGCCTCCAGATGAAGAGCATCGCCGGCGGGATGCTGGTGCAGAGCCGCGACAATGGCCGCATCACCCGCGATCAGCTGAAGGTCGTGACCAGGCGCGAACCCAGCGAACAGGAACTCAAGGACTGCCTCTTCGCCTGGACCGTCGCCAAGCATGTGAAGTCGAACGCCATCGTCTATGCCAGGGACGGCAGCACGGCGGGCGTGGGCGCGGGCCAGATGAACCGCCTCGAATCCGCGCGCATCGCCGCCTGGAAGGCCAGGGACGCAGCGGAAAAGGCGGGCTGGAGCGAACCGCGCACCATCGGCTCCGCCGTCGCGTCGGACGCCTTCTTCCCCTTCGCCGACGGACTGCTGGCAGCGGTGGAGGCCGGCGCGACCGCCGTCATCCAGCCGGGCGGTTCGATTCGCGACGAGGAAGTGATCGCCGCCGCCGATGAGGCGGGCCTTGCCATGGTCTTCACCGGAATGCGCCATTTCCGCCACTGATCGCTGCCGCCGCGCGTCAAACTGACGCTACGACCGGGCCGGCGTTCCTGAGCGACCGGCCCGGTTTGCGTTAAGGCCTTGTACGATCAGGATTTTCGTCTTTCGCATCTACAAAAATCGCGGAAATCCGCCACTTTTTGCCAAGTGGCCTCTTTTCATCAACACCCTGTCCACTTATTTAGGTCGCGACCCTGCTTCCACGGCAGATGTGGGGCACCAATTCGTTCGACAGGAGATGTTTGGATGACCAAGAAGACCCTCGCGGTGCTCGCCGCCTCCATGGCCCTCGCCCTGCCCGGCCTCGCCAGCGCCGGCAGCAACGACATGGAAGTGATCGTCGACGGCAACACCGGCGCGCAGACCCGCTCGATCGCCGTGTCCGTGGCTGACCTCAACCTTGCCAGCGACAGCGGCCTGCGCCCCGCCGACTATCGCCTCGTACGCGCATCCAAGCAGGTATGCGGCTATGTCAGCGGCTCGATCCTGCCGGTGACGAGCGACTATCGCACCTGCTATGGCAGCGCGATCGAGGGTGCCCGCGCTGAGCTCAATACGCTGGCGCAGCGGATGGGCTGAACGCCCGAGCCATCGCTATTTTGCCAGGGGCCGCTCCAGACCATGGGGCGGCCCTTTGCTTTGGCGGGCTGTCCATGCTTACCGGCCGTTAACCACTCCTTAGAGGATTTCCTTCATTCCCCGATCACGAACGACCGCCGGGGGATCAGCCTGAAATGCCGCATAGTTACGACAGCGTCGACGTCGCCATCATCGGCGCTGGACCCGCGGGGCTCACCGCCGCCTATCTGCTGACGAAGCAGGGCTACAGCGTCACGGTGATAGAGAAAGACCCCGTCTATGTCGGCGGCATCAGCCGGACGGTGGAACTCGACGGCTTCCGCTTCGACATTGGCGGGCACCGCTTCTTCTCCAAGTCGCAACAGGTGGTCGATCTCTGGAACGAGATCCTGCCCGACGATTTCATCCAGCGCCCGCGCATGAGCCGCATCTATTATGAGGGCCGCTATTACAGCTACCCGCTCCGCGCGTTCGAGGCGCTGTGGAACCTGGGCGTATGGCGCTCGACCCTCTGCATGGCGAGCTTTGCCAAGGCGAAGCTGTTCCCCAACCGCAATGTCCGCTCCTTCCAGGATTGGACCGTCAACGCCTTCGGCCACAAGCTTTTCTCCATCTTCTTCAAGACCTACACCGAAAAAGTGTGGGGCATGCCTTGCGACGAGATGTCGGCGGACTGGGCGGCGCAGCGGATCAAGGGCCTGTCCCTCTGGGGCGCGGTCAAGGACGGGCTCAAGCGCAGCCTCGGCCTCAACAAGCGACCCAATGACGGCATGGCGACCAAGACGCTGCTGGAAAGCTTCCGCTATCCACGCCTTGGCCCCGGCATGATGTGGGAAGCCGCGCGCGACCGCGTGGTGGAGGGCGGCAACCATGTGCTGATGGCGCACAGCTTCAAGCGCCTGGAAGAGGATCAGGCGACCGGCCGCTGGCGGCTGATCGCGGACGGCCCCAATGGCGAGGTGGCGATCGACGCCGGCCATGTCGTCTCCTCGGCGCCCATGCGCGAGCTGGCAGCGCGAATCCATCCCCTGCCCGCAACGCTGCCCCAGGCGATGGACCTCAAATATCGCGACTTCCTGACCGTCGCCCTGATGGTGAAGGGGGAGGATATCTTTCCCGACAACTGGATCTACATCCACGATCCCAAGGTGCTGGTCGGCCGCATCCAGAATTTCCGCAGCTGGTCGCCCGAAATGGTGCCGGACCCCAGCCTCGCCTGCGTCGGCCTTGAATATTTCTGTTTCGAAGGGGACGGCCTCTGGGCCTCGTCCGACGAGGATCTGGTCGCCCTTGCGACGAAGGAGATAGCGGCGCTCGGCCTGTGCAACCCGGACGATGTCGTGGGCGGCGCGGTGGTGCGGCAGGAAAAGGCCTATCCGGTCTATGACGACGCCTATGCCGCCAATGTGCAGGCGATGCGCGCCGAACTGGAAGCGCGCTATCCCACGCTCCACATGGTCGGGCGCAACGGCATGCACCGTTACAACAACCAGGATCACGCGATGATGACGGCGATGCTCACCGTGCGCAACATCGTCGCGGGCCGCCGCGTCCATGACGTGTGGCAGGTGAACGAGGACGCCGAATATCATGAGGCGGGCGAAGAAGGCCAGATCGAGCATGGGCAGGATTCCGACACGCAGGCCGCGCTCGGCAGCGTGCGCGCCGTCCCGGCCCGGTTGAAGGCCGCCTGACCCCATGGTCGCGCCGCCGATCGCCGCGGCGCGCAGCCTGACCGGCATGGCGGTGCGGCTGATGCTGGCCCGCTACCTGCTGGTCAGCCTCTGCGCGTTGTGCGCCGACACCCTGCTGTTCCTCGCCCTCTCGGACCGGCTGCTGCCGCCCGGCGGGGCAGCCTGCGCCGGCTACCTGTTCGGCATTCTGGTTCATTGGGCCCTGTCCGTGCGCTTCGTCTTCCAGGATCGCGTCAACGGCCGCGCCAGCCATGCCCAACGCCTCAGCTTCGCGCTCAGCGCCCTGCTCGGCCTTGGCGTGACAGTCGGCACCGTCAGCCTCGCCATCCAGGCCGGCCTGCCCGCCGCCCCGGCCAAGGCGATCGCCGTGATCGCCAGCTTCACCCTCGTCTATCTGGTCCGCAAGCATGTCGTCTTCTCTGCGTCCTGATAGGATGGCGGCAATGGACAGGTTCCCCACCACGGCCCGGCTCGCCCTTCTCGCCTGGCTGATCTGCTGCGCGGCGATGATCGTACATTATGCATGGCCGTTCACCGACTTGCGCTTCTTCGACACGGACGACGCACTGCGGCTGGAACAGGTGCGCGCCTTGCTCGGCGGTCAATCCTGGTTTGACGTGACGCAACATCGTGTAAACCCGCCTCTTGGCGGCCCAATGCACTGGTCGCGGATCGTCGACCTGCCGATCGCCGCGCTCATCCTGCTGGCACGGCCGCTGCTCGGGCCGGACGGCGCGGAACTGTTCGCGACGATCGCGGCGCCGCTGCTGCTGCTGGGCGGCCTCACGACGGCGACCTGGGTGGCGGGCAGGCGGATCGGCGGCAGCGGTCCCGCCGCGGTGCTGGGCGTCCTGCTGCTGCTGACCGCCCCATCCATCCTGGTCCAGTTTCAACCGTTCCGCATCGACCATCATGGCTGGCAGATCATGCTGGGGGCTATAGCCACCTGCGGCTTGTTCGATCCCCGGCCGCGGCGCGGCGGCATCCTCCTCGGCATCGCGCTCGCGGCCTGGCTGTGTATCTCCAGCGAAGCCCTGCCCTATATCGCGCTGTTCCTGTCGGCCATCGGCATCCAGCATCTATTGTTCGCGCGCGACACCGGCCGGCTGGTTGGTGCCACGGCGACGCTGGGCGGCGCAGCGCTGTTGCTGTCACTGGCGACCCGGGGCATCATGCCGCTGCGAAGCGTGCAGTGCGACGCCCTGTCGGTGCCGTATCTCTTTCCCCTGCTGGCGCTGGCGATCTCCCTGCCCATCGCCCACGCCGTCCTCGGCGCATCGGACTGGCGCCGCCGCCTGATCGTCGCCGGATGGGGCGCGGGCAGCGCCCTCCTCACTCTCGCGCTGTTCGGCGGCCCCTGCCTGTCTGGAGACCCGTTCCAGAGCCTTGGCCCGCTCGCCTACCGCGTCTGGTACATGGCGATCATGGAAGGGCGGCCGGTCTGGGAACAGGATCTGTCGCGCATGGGCGTCATCCTCATTCCCTCGCTCTTCGGCCTGGCCGCGACGCTGGTCGCCGCCTTCGCCCACCGCCGCGATTGCCACGCCCTTCTCCGCTGGCTGCTGCTGGCGCTGCTGCTGGCCGGATCGACCGTCGTGGCGTGCCTGGTGATGCGCGCGCTGTCGATGGCGCACTGGCTGGCTATCCCCGGCACGGCCTGGCTGATCCTCGCCCTCTTCGCCCGAATACAGGCATCCTCATCCGCCATCGTCCGCGTGCTGGGATCGGTCAGCCTGGCGCTGCTCACGCCGTTCGGCCTCAGCATCCTATGGGTCGGCGCGGTCACGCTGTTCGAAACGCCTCAGGAAGCCGCCGCCGAACAGAAGGTGCTTGCCTGCCAGCCGGGCATGGCGATGCGCGACCTTGCGGCGCTACCGCCGTCCATGCTGTTCGCGCCGCTCGACATCAGTCCCACGATCCTG
>JACESO010000092.1 GCA_013911745.1 Sphingobium sp.
ATTCTGGTCCGCGCTGTTGAAGCGGATCGACGCGTCGGACCGGAAATAGGCCTTCTGCCGATCCCAGTCGGTGCCGTTGGTGCCACGGTCGGGCATATTGTCCGCCGGCAGGTTGGCGTTCATGAACGGGTTGGCGTCGCCGTTGAAATAGCTCAGCCAGCTCTTCGTTTCATAGTGGGTGGTGAAGCGCGGCGTGATCCGCGCGCCGCTCGCCAGCTCGAAATCATGTTCGTAGCTGAGGGTGGCGGAGAAGCGCGGCGCGTGCGCCAGCTCATTGCCCTTCAGCTCCACGATCGACGACGCCTTGCCGCCGTCATAGAGCCGCCCGTCGACGCTCTGCAGTTCATCGAGCTTGGTCTTCTGGACCGTGGCCGACAGCTGCAACCGGTCATTGTCGGTAAAGTTGGCGTTGAGTTCGCCTTCCAGACCGTAGGCCTTCGCGCCCTCGGCATTCTGGGTCACGATCTGGCTGCGCACCACATTGCCGGCCGCATCGCGGAAAGTGACGGCCTGATTGACCTGATAGCCCTTGAAGTCCGAATAATAGGCGGCAAGGTTCAGCGTCACCCGGCGGTCGAGCAGGCGCGTCTTGATGCCGACTTCATAGTTGGTCAGCGTTTCCGGGTCGGTGAGGCCGGCATTGTCCTGGATATTGCCCGACTTGAAGCCGGTGGAAATGCTGGCATAGCCGAGCGTATCCGGCGCGAGGTCAGCGTCCACACGGGCGAGATAGGTCAGCTTGTTCCACTTCCCCTTCACGTCGTTGTTCGAGATGGAGAAGCCCGGCAGCAGGTCGACCAGTTCCGCGGCGGTCGCATTGGGATAGGCGCCGAAGATGCCGCCGGTGCAGATGCCGCCCGGCGCGCGGTCCGCAACGGTGCAGCCGTAGCCCGAGAAGGTGACGTTGCGGCCGCCAATATCTTCCTTCTTGTCCGAGGTGTAGCGCAGGCCGCCGGTGACGCGCAGCCAGTCGGTCGCATGCCAAACGGCCTGACCGAAGACGGCGCGGCTGTCGATCTGGCGATTGGCCTGGATGAAGCTGCCCGCCCAGCTGAACGTGCCGTCGCGATAGCCGTTGCGTTGGTCGATGTCGAAGCGGATGCGGTTCTTTTCGTGGCTGTAATAAGCGCCCAGGATCCAGTCGAGATCCTGTTCCCCGGTCGACTTCAGCTGGATTTCGTGGCTCTGGAAATCATAGCGCGACGAAAGGGTGCGGTTTTCGCCGAACGCGCCCAACGGCAGGTCGTTGCCGTCCGCGTCCCGCTGGCCGGTCGGAGGCAGCGCGCCCGCGTCGGCGTCGGTCTGGGTCGATCCGCCGATGCGCGACCAGCCGGCGATGTAGCTCAGCTGCACGCTGTCGGTGATGTCATAGTTCATGGTGCTGCGCACCGCGACCGAGTAGCGGTCGGTATCGGGGGCCGTGTCGCTCAGAGTCGACCAGCGCTTGGTGCCGGGGCGGGGCGTCTGGAGCAGGCCGATCACCGGCGCGCCGGTGTCGAGGAAGCCTTCGACCGACAGGTTCCAGCTGAACCGATCGCTTGGCTGCCACAGCATCGACACGCGTCCGGACTGCTGGTCGGCGGCATAATATTTCTTGCCCGACGTGACGAAGGCCGACCGGTTGATGCCCGGTATGTTGGGAGCGGGCTGATAGTCGGCATAGCCGTCATGACGGTCGCTGACGAAGGCCACGCGGAAGGCCAGCGTGTCGGTGACCGGAATGTTGATCGCGCCGCGCACGCCGAAGCGGTCGTAATTGCCGGCGGTGAATTCGACATTGCCCTCGAACGCGCCGAGCTTGGGCTTGGCGGAGATCAGGCTGAGCGCGCCGACGGTGGCGTTGCGGCCGAACAGCGTGCCTTGCGGTCCGCGCAGCACTTCCACCCGCTCCATGTCGTACATCAGGACGGACGCGCCCTGCGAACGGGGCGAATAGATGCCGTCGACATAGATGGCGACTTCGGGGTCGGCGACTTCGGTATAGGCGCTGTCATTGCCGATGCCGCGCAGCGTCAGCAGCACGGCCGACTGGTCGCCCTGCTGGTTGAACTGCAGCGAGGGCACGAAGCGGGCGAGATCGGTCACGTCCTTGACGCCGTTCTTCGTCAGCGTGTCCTGATTGAAGGCCGAGATGGCGATCGGGGTGGATTGCAGGCTGGTTTCGCGGCGGGTCGCGGTGACGATGATGTCGCCGCCGGCATCGACTTGAGGCCCTTGCGGAGCTGTGGCCGGCGCGGTCTGCGCCTGTGCTGTTGAAACGGAAACCAGACAGGCCGCGAGCGCCGTGCTCGCGACAAGTGCGCGCCTCTTCATGACTATCCTCCCGAAAACATAATTACTTCTTCCGCGCCTATGCGGACGATCTGACATCGTTGTCAAGATGGGTTTGACATCGATGTCAGGATGCTGTGTTTTTTGTGCATCACCATCTTTCCGCCGGCAGGAAAACAATGCCATGGTGGCGTCATGACGGATCATCGGGAGAGGAGGCTGCCGCTATCGGCGGAAGAGGTGGCGGGCCGGTTGTTCCGGCTGTCGATCAGCGTCTTCTTCATCGGCGGGTTTCTAAGCGCTTCGATCAGCCTGCTGGTGCCGCAGCTCAAGTCCGTGTTGCAGCTCGACTATCACCGCGCCATGTTCATCCAGCTGGCGTTCCATTCCAGCTATCTGCTGTTCGCGCTGCCTGTCGCGCTGACGATCGTCCGCATGGGCTATATGCGTGCCATTTGCGTCGGGCTGTCGATCATGGCGGCCGGTTGTCTCGCCTTGGCAGCAACCCAGACCGTCGCGCGCTTCTCCCTGTTGCTGGGCGCGTTGCTGCTGTTGTCGGCCGGGCAGACGGCGCTGCAGATCGCCGCCAATACCGTGGTCACGGTCATTGGCCCTTCCCGGCGCGCGGCGTCGCGCCTGACCCTGCTCCAGGGGTTCAATTCGCTCGGCACGGTGCTCGGGCCGCTGATGAGCGCGCCGTTCCTGCTGGCGGACATCCGGCCGGGCGACGGGTCGGATAGCACCGCCTCGGTACCCTTCATCGCCACAGGCGGCATATTGGCGCTGCTGGCATTGGCCTATTTTCGACACCGCACGCTGCTGCATGGCCGGGAGCCGGGAGGACATCGCCTGCCCGATCGGTGGGGGAAGCAGATATTTCTCCTTCTGGGCGACCGCCGTCTGATGTGGGGAAGCGTCGCCATCTTCGTCTATGTCGGGGCGGAGGTGACCATCGGCACGTTGATGACAAACATTCTGATGCTGCCGCAGCGGCTTGCCTTGGACCCGGTGAATGCGGGGCGACTCGTCAGCCTTTATTGGGCGGGCGCGATGGTCGGCCGGTTCGCGGGATCGTGGATTATGGCCCGCATAGCGGAAAGCATGCTGCTGTTCCTTGCCGCGCTGGGCGCCATCCTGCTGACGGCGGCGGCGATCGTCCTGCCGGGCGTGGCGGGATCGGCGGCGCTGATCGCGATCGGCCTGTGCAACGCGATCATGTATCCGGTCATCTATGCGATGGCGATGCCGCAGGACAGCCGGCTTGCGCCGCTCGCTTCTATGTGGCTGTGCATGGCGGTGGTCGGTGGGGCGGTCGTGCCCCTCCTGACCGGTGCCGCAGCCGACGTCTTTGGCCTGTTGCGGGCGCTGGCGCTGCCGGTATCCTGCTATGCCGTGATCGCGCTGTTCGCGCTTTTGAACCGAGCGCCGTGGGGAGAAGCAAGGTGAACGCGGTCACCATCAAGGATGTGGCGGCCAGGGCAGGCGTGTCGCCCAAGACGGTGTCCCGCGTCATCAACGGCGAAGCCTATGTCCGACCGGAAGTGCGCGCCTTGGTCGAACGGGTGGTCGCTGAACTCGACTATCGGCCGAACGCCTTCGCGCGCAGCCTGTCGGGTTCCCGATCCTATCTGATCGGCCTGTTCATCGACGATCCGGCGTCGGGCTATGCGGCCGACCTGCAACATGGCGCGATGATGCGCTGCCGCGACCGCAGCTATCATCTGGTGGTTGAGCCGGTGGACCTTGGCCGGCCGGACTGGGATGCGCGCGTTAGGGACGGCGTCGCCGCGCTTCGGCTGGATGGGGCGATCGTCGCGCCGCCAATCTGTGACGAGCCGGCTTTGACGGGCCTTTTCGAAGAGCTGGGATTGCCGACCGTCCTGGTGGCGCCGAGTGTCGTGCCGCCCTCTTCAGGCACGGTGCATATGGACGATCTGGGCGCGGCCAGAGACATGACGGACCATCTGATCGGGCTGGGCCATCGGACGATCGGCTTCGTGCAGGGGCCTGTCCATCACCGCGCCTCCGCCAGACGCGAGGAAGGATTCCGGCAGGCGATGGCGCGGGCGGGGATCGGCGTGGACGAAAGCCTGATCCTGCGCGGCGACTTCGCGCTGCGGGCCGGGCTGGAACTGGGCGAACGCCTCCTGTCGGGCACGGCCCCGCCCACGGCCATCTTCGCCGCCAATGACGACATGGCTCTGGGCGTGCTGATCACCGCCATGAAGCGCGGCATTGCGGTGCCCGATGCCCTGTCGATCTGCGGCTTCGACGATGCGCCGTCTTCGCGGGCGGCTTGGCCCCAGCTGACCACCGTGCGTCAGCCCAAGGCAGAGATGGCGGCGGCGGCGGTCGATATCCTCGTCAGCCCGCGCCTTAGGACCAACCCCGCCGATCCCGATGCCCATCCTCTGCTGCCCTATCAGCTGATCTTCCGCAACAGCACGGGGGCAGCGACTTGAATGCCTCTTTGTGTCTGTCAACATCACCATCCGAATACGACCTGAAGTCGGCGTTTTGCTGATCCGCGACGACGATATGCAGCGATCCAGACCTGCGCTTCATTCAGGAAATCTCCGCCGGTTCGAGCGGTTGAGGAGGTGCTGTCAGAGCAACTGCGTTACGAGCATTGAGGGCGAGATACGGTCCCATTTGCCGGTACGTTAGCAGGCAATCGGTAGCGTATAGGGTAACGAACCGAACAAGATCGCAGGACTGACAGCAAGCGGCATACAGCGCATTTCCCGAAGATCCCGTTAGCGACGGGCGCTTAGCGTTGGTGCATTGCATTTGGCAGCTCCAGTGAAATTCATTCATGGGGAGTGGACGGGCTGCACCTCGGATCAAACAACAGGCGGCTGGGGGTCGGTAATGATGAACTTGAAGGCTCGCCGCGAGCTCCACCTTCAATCCCGCTTGCCGCCATAGCCCTACGCCCACGCTGACGCAAAATGTCGGTAGCCCAAATGGAGAGGACGGGACGCATAGCCGGGTGCAGTGGCCGTGAAAGGAGGTCGAAATAACGCCACGCTGCCCGATCGCTGAAATGGGCCTCCGTTCTCGGAACGTCACAGCGGCGGTGCGTCAGCTTTCCTGCTTCTTTCACGAACAGCGGACGGTCTAGTCAAGACCCTATTTCAGCCATTGAAAGACTTGCCAGCGTATGCCCGCCATTAGGAAGCTGAAACAACAGACTGAGTGAGCAACAGGGAGGCCCCCTGGGGCGGCGTTGTTGTCGTATGCCACAGAGCGCCGCATGGGCCTAAAACCAGCAGCGTAGCCTCCGCAAACACAGTAAGCAGCATTACTTCCGTTCTTAGGAGTTTGCTTAAAAGCGGTAAGCGGACCAGATCATGTTTTGTAAGCGCCGGAGCTGCGTGGCCTGACCCAGGTCTTCTCCGACATCACCCGTCATTGTGACCGTATTATTTGGTCCGGTCAACGAGTTCTGACCGAGAAGGCCGTCTCGACGCATGGATTTCGTGGCTGGATAAGAAAAATGAATCAGCCTCGCATCGAGGCACAGCAATCCGCTTAGCTGTTCATCGGCGCAAGCGCCGTATAAAACGGCTGGACAACAGCTGTCATTTTGTCGACCCATGATGTGTGTGAGGCAAGGCGGGGACGGCAATGGCGATCAACCTCAAGGTCAATGGGCGTATACGAACCGTGGACGCTGATCCCGCCAAGCCCCTCCTATGGGCGCTGCGCGAGGATTTGGACATGGTGGGAACCAAGTTCGGCTGTGGTGCCGGGCTATGTGGTGCCTGCACAGTCCACCTTGACGGCAATCCAGCGCGCGCCTGCCAGACGCCGATCGGCGAAGCGCAGGAGATGGCCATCACGACCATCGAGGCCGTGGCACAGAGCGATGCCGGAAAGCGGATATCCGCAAGCTGGATAAAGCTGGACGTGCCGCAATGCGGTTATTGCCAGGCAGGGCAGATCATGAGCGCGACCGCGCTGCTGGCGAGCAATCCTCGACCGACGGACGAAGATATCGATTCGGCGATGACGGGCAATCTTTGCCGCTGCTCCACCTATGTTCGCATCCGCGAGGCAATCAAGGACGCAGCCAAGGCGGGAGCCAAGGCATGAAAGCGTCCGACCTTTCGCGCCGGCACTTCCTCAGCGCCTCGCTGCTCGCCGGAGGCGGACTGCTGTTCGACTTTAGCATTCCGGCGGCGGATGCTGCGGAAACAGGTGGGCAGGTTGTGACCGCCTTTGTGCGGATACTGCCTGACAACCGAGTCCTCATAGGCGCAAAAAATGCGGAGATTGGCCAGGGCGCCAAGACGATGCTTCCCATGCTGATCGCCGAGGAGCTGGATGTCGACTGGGCGCAGGTGACGATCGAACAGACCCATGCCGATCAGAAGATATTTGGCGGGCAAAGCGCCGGAGGCAGCCGCACCACACCGCGCGAATGGCTGCCCACCCGCACAGCGGGTGCAGCCGCCCGCGCGATGCTGGTGGCCGCTGCCGGGCAGAGTTGGGCCGTCAACCCTGCAACTTTGGTGACGCGCGGCGGCAAGGTCATCGATCCGGCGTCAGGCCGCAGCGTTACCTACGCTTCCTTGGCTGCCGCCGCCGCCAAGCAGCCAGCACCCGATCCGGCGACATTGATGCTGAAGGATCCGAAGGAGTTCCGCATCATCGGCCAATCCATAGGCGGGGTGGATACGCCAGCGATCGTCGCAGGCAAGCCGCTGTTCGGGATAGACTTCAAACTCCCCGGCATGGTGTACGCGGTGCTGGAAACCTGTCCGGCCTTTGGGGGCACGTTGAGGTCCGCCAATCTGGACGCGGTGCGCAAGCTGCCCGGTGTGGCCCATGTGCTGACGATCAAGGGAGACGGCACGCCGGAATCCTTGTTCGATGGCGTCGCGATCCTCTCGAAAAGCTGGTGGAGCGCCAATCAGGCGCGCGAGGCGCTGAAGATCGATTGGGACATGAGCGCCGTCAGCGGCTTTTCGACCCAAGCCTATGCCAGCCAGGCGGCCGAGCGGCTGAAGGGCAAGGCGGATGGCGACATCGTGCGCAGCGGCGATGTGGAAGCGGCTTTCGCGACAGCGGCCAGGACGGTCAGCGCGCAGTATGACTATCCCTTCCTGGCGCATGCCACGCTGGAGCCGCAAAACTGCACCGCCCTGTTCAAGGACGGAGCGATTGAAATCTGGGCGCCGACTCAGAACCCGGAGAGCGGGCGGGGGCTGGTAGCCAAGGCGTTGAACCTGGCTCCTGAAAAAATCCGCATCAACTTCACGCGGATCGGCGGAGGGTTCGGTCGGCGGCTCATGAACGACTATATGGTGCAGGCGGCCGCCATCGCGGCGCAAGTGCCGGGCGTGCCGGTAAAGCTGGTCTACAGCCGGCAGCAGGATTTCCAGCGGGATTTCTATCGTCCGGCCGGCTGGCATGGTTTCCGCGCCGCGCTCGACAAGAGCGGTAAACTCAGCGCCTTTCACGATCATTTCGTGACGTTCGGCAAGGACGGCAAGCCGGTGCGATCGGCGGAGATGCCGGCGCACGAACTGCCCGCCGGCCTCATCGACACGGTGCTGCTCGAACAGAGTTTCCTCACCACCAACATGCCGACTGGATGGCTTCGCGCTCCCGGCTCAAATGCGCTTGCCTTCGTGACCCAGGCCTTTCTGGATGAAGTGGCGGAAGCGGCCGGGAAGGATCTGCCGACGCTGATGCTGGAACTGCTTGCCGATCCGCGCGCGCTGCCGCGCGGCCCCAATGCGCCGCCCTTCCTGACCAGTCGGGCCAAGGGCGTGATCGAGAAGGTTCTGGCGATGAGTAGCTGGGCCGATCGCGGTCGGCTTCCCAAGGGCCGTGGCAAGGGTTTTGCCTTCTATCACAGCCATATGGGCTATTTTGCCGAGGTGTTGGAGGTGGCGCTGGTCGATGGCATTCCGAAGGTCGCGACCGTCTGGGTCGCGGGCGATGTCGGCAGCCAGATCATCAATCCGATGAACGCGCTGCATCAGGCGCAGGGGTCAGTGATCGAGGGGCTGGGCCAAGCGCTTGCGGGGCAGAGGATCACGCAGATCGCAGGGGCAGTAGAGCAAGCCAACTTCGATACCCATCCGCTGCAACGCATCCCTGACACGCCGCAGATCCTGGTCGAGTTCGTGAAGACGGACCATCCGCCAACCGGCATGGGCGAACCCGCCCTGCCGCCAGTCATCCCCGCGCTGGTCAATGCATTGTACGCAGCGACCGGCAAACGCATTCGGACCCTGCCGATCGTGCCGGAAATGTTCGCCTGAACGCTGCATTTCCAACACCCTCTTTACTTGCCGTGAAAAATTCTTGATGATCGTCAAGAATTATGGCGGATCGGTGTGGCGCTGTTCGTCATGTCGATCAGGGAGCCCGAAAAGCTCCCGGCTAAGCTCGGCTGCGTCCAGGCAAGAGACCGGACGCGATTTGGGGGGCACCAGGGTGAAGCAGCTTCGGTTGAAGTTCGGCATGTTGGCGTTGTTCTCGTCATCGATCGTACTCGCGCAGGCGGATGGCGGCTCGAGCGGCGCGACCATGAAGGAGATGGAGGACGGCATACCCATCGCCGATCGGCTGGTTACGGAAAAATGCGGCAGTTGCCATACGTCCGACGCGAAAGGCAACCTGTCCCGCATCAGTTGGGTGCGGACGACGCCGGAGGGCTGGGCGCAGGCGATCAAGCGGATGGTGCGCCTGAACGGCCTCAACATCACGCCAGAGGAATCGCGCGCGATCATCAAGTCGCTTTCCGCTTCGCATGGACTGGCGCCCGAAGAGGCGCGGCCGGTCATGTATCTGCCCGAAAAGCGCATTATCGACGAGGTGCTGCCCAATGAGACAATGCGCGGCGCGTGCGCCAGCTGCCATGCCTATGCCCAACCCTTGTCCTGGCGGCGGTCGAAGCTGGAATGGAAGACATTGCAGGACATGCATGTCGCTCTCTATTCGCAGGCCGACGCGCAATATCGCCGCCCGGCCGAGGACGCCGAGCAACCCGCTGGCCGAGACCCCAAGGACAAGCTGACCCGCGGAGAATATGCGCTGACATACCTGCCCAAGGTGGCGGCTCTGCATACGCCCGAATGGGCGGCATGGAGTTCGCGTCTGCGAGCGCCCAGGCTGGCCGGCGACTGGCTGGTTGTGGCCTCGGTTCCGGGCCAGGGTCGGTTCGTCGGCACGATGACGGTATCGCCAGGCGAAATGAAGGACGAGTTCGCGACCAGCGCGTCGCTCACCTCGCTCGGCAATGGTGCCACCGTCAGCCGGAGCGGCAAGGGACTGGTCTATTCCGGCTATAGCTGGCGCGGCTCTTCAAGGGGCGGGGCGGCGGCGAGCAAGCCTGATGACCTGAACAGCGCGGCGCGGGAAACGCTGTGGTTCGCGCCCGACCAGCAGCATGCCGAAGGGCGCTGGTTCTGGGGCGAGTATCAGGAATTCGGCTATGACGTGAAGCTGGTTCGCGCGACCGCAGCGCCAGCCATATTGGCGGTGACGCCGGGTGCTGTGAAGGCTGGAGCGAAAGGCGTGGAGGTCGCCATCTGGGGGCATAATCTGCCGGCTTCGCTAACTGCAGCGGATATCGATCTGGGTTCGGGCGTCACAGTTGCCAAGGTCGTGTCGGCGACACCCGGCAAGGCTGTGCTGACGATCGATGTGGCGGCCAGCGCATCGGCTGGGCAGCGGGACGTAGGCATTGGCGGTGCAGTTCTGGAGAAGGCGTTCCCCGTCTACCGCGCGGTTGATTATCTCAAGGTCACGCCGGAAACCAGCCTGGCGCGGCTGGGCGGCACGAAATTCCCCAAGGGCTATCAGCAGTTCGAGGCGATTGGCTATGACAATGGCGTGGACGGCAAGCCCGGAACTGGCGATGATGTCGCGATCGGCCCGATCGACGCGACCTGGTCCATGCAGGAATTCATGTCGGTCTATTATGATGACGACATGAAATATGTCGGCGCGCTCAGCCCGACCGCCTTCTTTACGCCCGGGCTGGAGGGGCCAAATCCCGAGCGGCGGTTCAGCCGCAACAATTATGGCGAGGTCTGGGTCGTCGCTACGGCAAAGCGGGAAAAGGACAAGTTCGGCAAGCCGCTGAGCGCGCGATCCTATCTGGTCGTCACCGTACCCATGTACCAACGTTTCGACCAGCCGGAGGTGTCGCAATGAACGCGGTCCATACGCCGACTTACCACCGCGCCGAATATCACGGCTTCCACGCGGGCGGCAGCGCCTTCGTCTATCTTGTAAACGCCGGCGCGATCTTCGAGATCGACGAGCAGGTGCAGGAGGTGCTGGACCGTATCGGCGGGCAGGAACTCAGTCATGCGGCGCTCGTGCGCGAACTGGCCGATGAGGGCGGCGACCTGCCTGATGCGGAAGCACTGGTGCGCGAATTGCGGGCGGCGCAGCTGATCCATCTGGGTGCCGCTTCGGTTTCGGTGCCTGAAGCGCCGCCGGCCGATTTCCCGCTCCAGGCGCTGGTGCTCAACATCACCAATCAGTGCAATCT
>JACESO010000093.1 GCA_013911745.1 Sphingobium sp.
GTCGCGACTCTCAGCCAGGCCAGCGAAAAGGCCCGCGCCGCCGTCAGCCAGCTTCAGGCCGATCAGGCGCTGGCCGACCGCGCCCTTTCCGCCGACCGGGAGCGGCAGGCGGCGGCGGATGCGGAGGCGAAGGGCTGGCGCACGCGCGCGGGCGAAGCGGCAAAGCGCATCGCGGCGATGGTCGAACGCGGCGAAGAGATCGCGAAGGAACGCGCCGCCATCGACGCGCAGCCGGACCAGCTTGCCGCTGCGATCGCCGACCTGACGGATGACGGCGCGCGACTTGCGACGGCGGCGGAAGAGGCTCGCCGCGCCGAGCAGGAGGCGGAGAACGCCCTGCGAGCCGCCGAATCCCACGCCGCGCAGGCTGGAGAGAGCCTTGCCGCCGCGCGCGAGGCCCGTGCCACCGCCGCCGCCCGCGCCGAAGCGGCCGACGAGCGCCGGGTCGAAACCAACCGCCTGTCGGGCGAGCGCTTCGAATGTCCACCGCCCGTCCTGCCCGAAAGACTGGGTTTCGCCAGCGCAGACATCCGCCTCGCCCAAACCGAGCAGGCCGACCATGACCGCTTCGTGGCTGAGCGCGAACGGATCGGCCCCGTTAACCTCGTCGCCGCGAAGGAACTGGAGGAACTGGAAGCCACGCAGGCAACCAGCCGCACCGAAAGTGCCGAACTCACGACCGCGATCAACCAGTTGCGCGGCTCGATCGGCAGCCTCAACCGCGAAGGCCGCCAGCGCCTGCTCGCCGCTTTCGAGGCGGTGGACGGCCATTTCCGCCGCCTCTTCACCACCCTGTTCAACGGCGGCCAAGCGCATCTGGAGCTGATCGACAGCGACGATCCGCTGGAGGCGGGGCTGGAAATCATGGCCCAGCCGCCGGGCAAGAAACTCGCCGCGCTGACCTTGTTGTCAGGCGGCGAGCAGGCGCTGACCGCCGTCGCGCTCATCTTCGGCCTGTTCCTGACGAACCCCGCGCCGATCTGCGTGCTGGACGAGGTGGACGCGCCGCTGGACGACGCCAATGTCGAGCGTTTCTGCGATCTGCTCGACGCGATGGTGGCGCAGACCAACACGCGCTACCTCATCGTCACCCACAATGCGGTCAGCATGGCGCGCATGCACCGCCTGTTCGGCGTCACCATGGTCGAACGCGGCGTCAGCCGGCTCGTCTCGGTCAACCTGCAAAGCGCCGAAGCCCTCCTCGCGGCGGAATAGGGCCAGTCCCGCGCAGCCGGTGCTTGATCCTGCCGCCCACCACCGCCAGCGTCGCGCGGGAACGACAAGGAACGACCATGGCCCATCTTCCGCCTTTCGCGCTTGATCACTGGCTTTCGGCCTATGACTTCGCGACGCCGCCCATCGCCTATAATCTCGCGTCCAGCACCGGCCCTCGCTGGAACGTGGCGCAGGTCGCTGCGCTGGGCGACGCGCCGCTCGATCTTGCGGACACGGTGCTCAGTTACGCCCCGCCGCAGGGAAGCGCGCCGCTGCGGCAGGCCATCGCCGCCTTTCACGACGTCGATCCCGACGCGGTCGTCGCCACCACCGGGTCGTCGGAAGCGCTTTCGATCCTCTTCTGCCTCGCCGCCGGGCCGGGCGCGAACATCGTCCTGCCCGATCCCGGCTACCCTGCCTATGATGCGGTAGCGCAGGGGTGGGGCCTTGCCACGCGCCGCTACCGGCTGGACCGCGCGGATGGCTTCGCGCAGCGCAAGGAGGCCATCCTGGCGCAGGTCGATGCGGGCACCCGCCTCGTCATCCTCAACACGCCGCACAATCCGACCGGCACCGTCATGCAAAGGGACGAGATCGCGGCGCTGGCAGCGCAGCTTGGCGAACGGCGCGTGCCCCTTCTGGTGGATGAAGTCTATCACCCGCTCTACTTCACCGCGCCGCAACGCTCCGCCGCCGGCATCCCCAATGTGCTGGTGACGAGCGACCTGTCGAAGGCGCTGTCGCTGCCGGGCCTGCGCACCGGCTGGCTCATCGACGCGGATGCCGACCGGCGCGCCAGCATCATCGATGCGCGCAGCTATTTCACGATCAGCGCCTCGCCGCTGCTGGAACGCCTCGCCGCCCATGCGCTGACCAACGCACGGTCTATCCTCGACCGGCTGGAGGCCGTCGCCGGGGCGAACATCGCCCTGCTGGACCAACTTGTCGCGGGTTCGCAGGGCAAGCTCGATTGGGTCCGGCCGGAAGGCGGCACGACGGCCTTCCCCTGGCTTACCGATGGGCGTGACGGCCGGCCCTTGTGCGAGACACTGGCCGGGGCAGGCGTGCTGCTCGCGCCGGGCGACTGTTTCGGCCATCCCGCGCACATGCGCCTTGGCTTTGCGCAGCAGGTGGAGGGATTCGACATCGCGGTCGGCCGCATCGCCGATGCGCTGGCGCGGCTTTAGCTCCGCCCGAACCAGCCCTTCATGCGCCGGAACAGCCCGCGTTCGCTCACCGGCTCGAACATCTCGTCCGGGCCCTCCGGGTCCAGCACTTCATGGTCGGCCAGCCATTGCTGCACCTCGTTGAGGTCGGGCGTCTGATAGGGGCGCAGCGTCTTGCCGGGCTTCTGCCGCAACTCCTCAATCCCCGCGATCAACCCGCGTTCGGCAATCACGGCGCTCACTCTCTCGGGCGGCAGGTCGAGATGTTCGGCGATCAGGTCGTCGCGGACGCGCAGGATCGTCGCCTGCTGCCCGGCATTGGCAGGCAGTGCCGTGTCGATGCAGACGTCGCATTCCGTGTCCAACCGCATCGACCGGTTGTTCATGTTGGAGGAGCCGACACGAATCAGCCGGTCGTCCACGATCAATATCTTGGCGTGGACATAGATGGGCGCGCCCCGCTGGGTGAAGGGGTGATAGATGCGGAACCGCCCTTTCGGATCGCGCGCCTTCAGCGCCTCGAACAGGCGGGCGCGGGCCGTGTCCATCGCCTGCTGCTCCAGCCAGCCGTCCGCCTGCTCGGGATTGACGATGACGATTTCCGGCCCGTCCGGCTCGGCCAGCCGCGCGGCGATCGCCTCGGCAATGCGGCGCGAGGCGAAATATTGGCTTTCGGCGTAGATGTGCCGCTTCGCCACGGCGATCTGGCTGAGGTAAAGCTGCTCGATCTCGGTCAGCTCCTCCTGATCGTCCATCTTGGGCGCGGTGCGGGCGATCGCCACGTCGACCTGATCGAACATCACCGGCAGGGTGTCGGGCCAGCAATCCTGCACCCCCTTAATGGGCTCCAGCGGATCGCCCCCCGCGCCCGTCCAGCGGGACCGCGCATGTTCCCCCAGCGCCGCCGCCACGGGGCCTTTCAGCGCAGTGGTGGCGTCATGCCACGGCCCGTAGGGCGACCCGTCGGGATGGTGCCGGCCGGGGTCTTCGTCGCGATGATGGCGCGTGTCCCACCGGTCGCCCGTCATGTCGATCCCGCCGCAAAAGGCAAAGCAGTCGTCGATCACCACGATCTTCTGATGGTGGGAAGCCGCCGGCGGATGGTGGCCGTCCAGCTTCACCGTCACGCGCGGATGCGCCATCCATTTGAGCGTGGTGAACAGGTTGGTGGGGCGCACCATGGACTTCATCGCGCCCACGTCCCAGCGCAGCAGGAAGATGTGCAGCTCCGGCCTGCGCTCCACCAGCCAGCTGATGAATTCCCCGATGGCCACCGGCGCGCCGTCATCCGCCTCGTCCTCGCGGATCAGGCTGATCGCCGCGTCGAAATCCCATCCGATCAGCATGATGCGATGCTTCGCCTTCATCATCGCGGCGCGGGCGTGGCGGAAATAGCTGTCGGCGTCAATGATGACGCTGGCGCTGTCGGCCCGCTCGATGCGCCAGCAATCGCGGCCCGGCTGCGGCGTCATGCGGCGCTCCCCACGGTCAGGCAGGCGAGGAACATCAGCAGTCCGGCGAAGCGGTTGGACCGGAATTTCGCCAGCGGATCGACGCCATCCTCCTTCAACGTTGCCACCTGCCACAGCAAATGCGCCGTCACCGGCAGCAGCGTGGCGAGTGCCAGCGCCTGGCCCCGCACCTGCCAGATCGCCGCCGCCCACAACGCCAGCGCCAGCATGTAGCAGAGAGCGACGCCCGCCCGCACATGCCGCCCCATCGACAGGGCGCTCGATCCGATCCCGATCAGCGAGTCGTCCTCCCGATCCTGCAGCGCATAGATGGTGTCATAGCCCACCACCCAGAAGATGCATCCGGCATAGAGCGTCAACCCCGCCGGCGTCAGCGCGCCCACGACCTCGCTCCATCCCACCAGCGCCGCCCAGGAAAAGACGAGGCCGAGCCACAGCTGCGGCCATCCGGTGATCCGTTTCATGAAGGGATAGGCCGCGACCAGCGCCAGGCTGCCCAGCGCCACGACCTGCGCATAAAGATGCAGTTGCAGCAGCACGACCAGTCCCACAAGACACAGCGCCACCAACCAGACCCAAGCCGTCCTGATCGACATGGCCCCGCTGGCGAGCGGGCGCACGGCGGTGCGCGCGACCTTCCCGTCGATGTCGCGGTCGACAATGTCGTTGAACACGCATCCCGCGCCCCGCATCGCGATGCTGCCCAACAGCAGCCAGGCGATCAGCGGCCAGCGTGCGAAGGCTCCGCCCGCCAGCGCGACGGCCCAGGCGCCGGGCCAGAACAGTAGCCACCAGCCGATGGGCCGGTCGAATCGCGCCAGCTGCGCCAGCATCCGGGGCGTGTCCGGCAACCGGGCAAGCAATCCGCGCGCCTGGCTGTCTGGGACGATGGTTTCGCTCAACGCTGCACTCCGTTCGGGCTGAGCTTGTCGAAGCCCCTCGTTTCTCTAAAGACTTGTCCTGCCTCCGGGCAAGCTCCGTCGGACGAAAGACATGAAATGACCGCCACCCCTGCCTGGCCCCCGCAAAGCGCGCCGCGCCTCTATGTCGAAACCCAGCTGGGCGAAGGCGTGGCCGTGCCGGTGGACGGCAATCCCGCCCATTATCTCATCAGCGTCATGCGCGTGAAGCCGGATGACATCATCCTGCTCTTCGACGGTCGCTCGGGCGAGTGGGCGGCGCGCGCGCGCGACATCCGCAAGCGGGATTTGGTGCTGGAATGCGTGGAGCAGACCAGGCCGCCGGAGGTCGTGCCCGATTTTTGGCTTTGCTGCGCGCCGATCAGGAAGGGGCGGATCGACCTGATCGCGGAAAAGGCGTGCGAGCTGGGCGTGGCTCGGCTGCAACCCGTCCTCACCCGCCGCGCGGTGGTGGACAAGCTCAATTTCGACCGGCTGCACGCCCATCTGGTCGAGGCGGCGGAACAATGCGGCCGCACCGCGCTGCCCGAGCTTGGCGAGATGGTGAAGCTCGACGCCCTGCTGCGCGATTGGCCCGCCGGTCGCCACCTCTTCTTCGCGGACGAGACCGGCGGCGCGCCGCTGGAACAGGCGTTACGCGCGCACCCCGGCCCCGCCGCCTTTCTCGTCGGCCCCGAAGGCGGCTTCGACCCGGCAGAGCGCGAGGCTGTCCGGGCAGCGCCGGGCGCAGTGCCGGTGTCGCTCGGCCCCCGCATCCTACGCGCCGAAACCGCCGCCATCGCCGCCACGTCGGCCTGGATGGCGATCAACGGCGACTGGCACGACCCGAAATAGTTTCATTTCGCTATGTTGTTGCGTTCCTCCGGGGCGCAACTTATCTGTGCGCCGCGCGCTCTGGTTTGACGCGCCGAGGGGAAGGATTAAGGGCGGGGCATGAGCACCAGAACCGACTCAGGGGGGCATGATCCCGTCATCGAAAGCCGCGAGCAGCTGATCGCGGCCTTTGCCAGGGGCGAAAAGCCCCGGACAAGCTGGCGCATCGGCACCGAGCATGAGAAATTCGTCTATGCCCGGTCCGACCATCACGCCCCTGCCTATGAGGAAAAGGGCGGCATCCACACGCTGCTGATCGGCCTCACCCGCTACGGCTGGCAGCCGGTGTTCGAGGGCGAGAATATCATCGCCCTGTCGGGAAGCGACGGCACGATCAGCCTGGAGCCGGCGGGCCAGCTGGAACTCAGCGGCGCGCCGCTCGAAAATCTCCACCAGACCTGCGCGGAAACCGGCCGCCATCTGGAACAGGTCAAATATGTGGGCGACATGCTGGGCCTGGGCTTCCTTGGCCTTGGCATGTGGCCGGACAAGGCCCGCGAAGACCTGCCCATCATGCCCAAGGGCCGGTACGGGATCATGCTGCGGCACATGCCGCGCGTGGGGTCCATGGGCCTCGACATGATGCTGCGCACCTGCACCATTCAGACCAATCTCGATTATGGCAGCGAAGCCGACATGGCGCAGAAGTTCCGCGTGAGCCTCGCGCTGCAACCGCTCGCCACCGCACTCTTTGCCAATTCGCCCTTCACCGACGGCAAGCCCAACGGCTTCCTCTCCTACCGCAGCCATATCTGGTCTGATACCGATCCGCACCGCACTGGCATGTTGCCCTTCGTGTTCGAAGACGGCTTCGGCTACGAACGCTACGCCGACTATGCGCTCGATGTGCCGATGTATTTCGTCTACCGCGACGGCAAATATATCGACGCGGCGGGCCTCAGCTTCCGTGATTTCCTCGACGGCCGCCTCTCCGTCCTGCCGGGGGAGAAGCCCACCGAAAAGGACTGGGAGGATCATCTCTCCACCGCCTTCCCCGAAGTGCGGATGAAGAGCTTCCTCGAAATGCGCGGCGCGGACGGCGGCCCTTGGAACCGCATCTGTGCGCTGCCCGCTCTCTGGGTCGGCCTCCTCTACGACCAGGGCGCCCTCGACGCCGCCTGGGACGTGGTGAAGGACTGGTCGATGGAGGAGCGGCAGGTCTTGCGCGACTCCGTGCCGAAGCTCGGCCTCGACGCGCCGATCGGCGGCGGCCGCAAGCTGCGCGATATCGCTGGCGAAGTCGTGAACATCGCCCGCTCGGGCCTCGCCTCGCGCGCGCGACTCAACGGTGCCGGCGACAATGAAACGGGGTATCTCAGCTTCCTCGAAGAAGTCGTCGCATCGGGCAAGACCAACGCCGAACGGCTGCTCGACCGCTATCATCGCGAATGGGCGGGTGACCTCAGCCGAGTCTATGCGGAAGAGAGTTTCTGATCATTCCGCCGGTTGCGCCAGCGGCGCGATCGGCCGCTTCCCCGTCAGCCACGCGAAAAGACGGGGCACCGGCGCGTTGCGCGACATCCACTCCCAATAGGCGCGATAATCGGGGTCGGCCGACAGGTGTCGCTCTTCTGTTTTGGCCCGCCAATAATAGATGGCATTGGTCGCGCCCAGCAAAATGCAGTTGCGCACCACGTCCGTCATCGAACCGCTGACGCTCAGGAAAGGCAGCGACGACAGCCACCAGAAGAGGTTCTTCGACAGATAGGCCGGGTGCCGGCTCCACCGATAAGGCCCATGCGTCAGGATGCCGCGATGGGTAAGGTTGGAGAAGCGCAGTCCGAACGCCACCGTCGCCCAGGCATAGATACCCGTCAGCAACACCAGCAGCCCGCCCAGCGTCCATTGCAGCGCCGGCATTCCCGCGACCCATGCATCCCATTCCTGCCCGCCCGCATGATAGTCAAGCGGCCCTCCGCCGCCCATCAGCACGAAGGGCGGGTAGCAGATCAGCGCCGCGATCCATCCGCCCAGATACGGATTCGCGGTGCGGATATGCGAAGCGAGCGGTTTGAAGGTCAGGATATAGCCGACCGTCGCCATGCAGACGTCGATCATGAACATGATGGCGATCAGGAAGCCGGCCAGCGCCACTGGATGCGCCAGCGCGTCCTCGACCCGCCAGTCGACCACGCTCGCGAAATTGCCGGGCACGATTGACACCATGAAGGCCAGGAAGAAGCCCTTCACCGCCCAGGCGCGGGCATGATGCGCCACCTGTTCCATGTCGGGCCTGCCGGCCGCGCCGCCGATCACCCATTGGCCGAAATGGTATGAGGCATCATGCGGATCGACCAGCCGCCGGTCGATCCAGAGAATATAGGGGATGGACGCAACCAGCAGCCACGGCGCGGCGGCGGTGAACAAATCCATCGAATAACGATAATTGCCGCTCCAATACCAGCGCGCCACGCAGTAGAAGAGCGCGATCGCCAGCCATGTCGCCCACAGGCCGGCGATCTTGACGATGGCCGTGTCGCCCGCTGCCCGCCACGGCCGCGCCGGCGCATTCCAGTCGATCCCGGTCGACGGATGGCGATGCACCCGATCCACCAGCAGCGACCACAGCACCATCGGCAGCCCGCAGGCGACGACCGCCGCGAACCCTGCATTGGGGCCGTTCATGCCATAATGGCGCGCGACCAGCGTCCATGCCGCCAGTCCCACGAGGCCCGCGACGCCAACGCCATGGCTGACGGCGGAACGGGGGCGGGGGTCTGCACGGCTCATAAGGCCGCCCTAGCGCAAATTGGTAAGCAAGCCATGAACCCGCCGGAGCGCCAATAATTAGTTAGCTAACTAATGATATGTGGAGCGTTTTGGCTGTCTACTTCGCTGTCTCTTTTGCCATCCTTCCCAAGCGCCGTCCGACCCTCTACATGGGGGCCATGCAACGCTTCGACGTCGTCATTCTGGGTGCGGGCTTGGTCGGCCTCACCCTTGGCATCGCCCTGTCGCGCCATGGCGTGCGCACCGCCGTCATCGATCCGGCCGAACCCCTGTCGCAGACCGCGCCTGGCTTCGACGGACGCGTCTCGGCGATCAGCTCGACCAGCTATGCCATGCTGTCGGCCATCGGCGTGGCGGATCATCTCGCGGGGAAGGGCTGTCCGATCGACCGCATCTGGGTCAGCGACGGGCTGGAGCCGGGCGCGCTCGACTTCGTGCCCGACGCGGAGGATGGCGTCATGGGCACCATGTTCCCCAATCGCGACCTACGCCTGGCACTGGCGGAAACGGCAAAGGGCGCGGACAACCTCACCATCTTCCAGCCCGACCGCGCCACCCATGTGGATCGCACCGCCGATTGCGTCACGCTGACGCTGGCGAGCGGCGCGACGCTCCATGGCGCGCTGCTGGTCGCGGCGGAGGGTCGCAACAGCCCAACGCGCGAAGCCGCCGGCATCCGCACCACCAAATGGCAGTACAAGCACACCGCCATGGTCACCGCGATCGACCATGACGTGCCGCACGCCAACACGGCCTACGAAATCTTCTATGTCGGCGGCCCCTTCGCCCTGTTGCCGATGCAGCCCGGCACCCGCTCCGCCGTCGTCTGGACCGTGCCGACCGACCAGGCGCCCGCGATGCTCAAGCTCTCCGAACGCGCCTGGCTCGCCGAAGCGCAGAAGCGGATCGGCGGCTTCCTCGGCGAAATCAGCCTCGCCGGCCCGCGCTCCTCCTATCCGCTCGGCTTTCACCATGCCGCGCGCATCACCGACACCCGCCTCGCGCTGGTCGGGGACAGCGCCCATGCCATCCACCCGATCGCTGGGCAGGGCCTTAACCTCGGCTTTCGTGACGCCGCCGCGTTGGTGGAGGTGCTGGTGGACGGCATGCGCCTCGGTCTCGATCCCGGCGACGCGCAGCTTCTGGCCCGCTACCAGCGCTGGCGCGGCCTCGATTCGATGATGACCAGCGTCGCCATGGACGGCCTCGTCCGCCTGTTCGACGTGCCGGGCAAGCTCCCCTCGCTCGTCCGCCGCGCCGGCCTCGCCGCCGTGCAACGCACAACCCCGCTCAAGAATCGCTTCATGGCGGAGGCGCGCGGCCAGTCCGGCGCGCTGCCCCGCCTGCTGACCGGCGAGATGGTGTGACAAAGCCTTAATAGGCACGCGCGCGTTCTTTCCTTATTCCGATGACGCGGCACTTCCGCCGCGTATCAGAAGGAGAGCACATGACATTTGCAGACTCGTGCATCGCGCTTGGGGTGATGATCGCCTTTGCGACCTTGGTCCTCAAGATCGTGGAGGTTTCGCGCTCCAAATAAGATGTGCGACGGACAAGGGGCGGGCGGCAACTCGCCCCTTGGACGAGTGAACCCCCGCCACGGCAATGACGGGGGTTCGGTATCAGGGGCATAACCCATGACATTTGCACAAACGATATAGCATCCGGGGCATTAAGATTCAATCACGCCCTCACCCGACCCGGTTCGCCACCAGATTCTCCACTACCGAAGGGTCCGCCAGCGTGCTGGTGTCGCCCAGCGCCTGGGCCGACACCTCGCCCTCCGCGATCTTCCGCAGGATGCGGCGCATGATCTTGCCCGACCGGGTCTTGGGCAGGCCGGGCGCGAACTGGATGGCGTCCGGCGTCGCGATCGGGCCGATTTCCGTTCGTACCCATTTGATCAGCGTCTGGCGCAGATCGTCGCTCGGCTCCTGCCCGCTGTTCAGCGTCACATAGGCATAGATGCCCTGGCCCTTGACGTCATGGGGAAAGCCCACGACCGCCGCTTCCGCGACCGCCTCATGCAGCACCAGCGCGCTTTCGACCTCGGCCGTGCCCATCCGGTGGCCCGACACGTTGATGACGTCGTCCACCCGACCCGTGATCCAGTAATAGCCGTCCGCGTCGCGCCGCGCGCCGTCGCCGGTGGTATATTTGCCGGGAAAAGTGGTAAAATAGGTCTGGAAGAAGCGGTCATGGTCGCCCCACACGGTACGCATCTGCCCTGGCCAGCTTTGCGCGATCACCAGATTGCCCTCGGCCGCGCCCTCCAGCACCTTGCCGATGCCGGGCGTGGTGCCGCAGATCGTCGACGGCGAGGGCAAGGTGCTGGAGGGCGCGGCCGAGGGCAATCTGGTGAT
>JACESO010000094.1 GCA_013911745.1 Sphingobium sp.
ATATGGAGAAGCTGGGCGTCATCGGCGCCCGCACCGACTTCTCAGGGAAACGCTCGATCGGCGTCCCCGGCCTCGGCCTCTCGACCGCCGCAGCGGAAGGGTGAAGGTGAACCAGCCCTCCATCCTCTTCGTCTGCCTCGGCAATATCTGCCGCTCACCCCTTGCCGAAGCGGCGCTGCGGGTGGAGGCGGATCGGGCCGGCCTCGCCCTCACCGTCGATTCCGCCGGCACCGGCGACTGGCATGTCGACTGCCCACCCGATCCCCGCGCCCAGCGGCAGGCGTTGAGTGCCGGCATCGACATCTCCCACTATCGCGGGCGGCAGGTGAGCGCCGACGATTTCCGCCGCTTCACCCACATCTACGCGCTAGACGCCGACAATCTGCGCAACCTGCGCCGCCTCCGCCCGGCGGACGGCACCGCCGGGCTCAGCCTGCTGATGGACCTCGTCCCCGGCCGCGAAGGCACAGGCGTCACCGATCCCTATTTTGGCGACGAGGCCGGCTTCGCCGTCACCTGGGACGATGTCAGCCGTGCGGCGCGCGCCATCGTGGCGGGGCTTTCCTGACGCTGATCCATATCAGGACAGCCCCATCTTGACGCGGGCGGCAAGCGCTGTAGCTTCATTGCCTTAATTCTCAGCCGGCTGGAGCGCGTATCCTGTGCCATGCCCCGATGCTGATTGCCGCAGTGCCCTGCACCGGACCCTTGCCGTCCGGCCGCCTGCCTCCATGCCCTTCGCCCGTCCGTCATTCCCTGCGGAGCGCGCGATGATTCCATAACAGAAGGGGGAGAGGAACAAGCATGGACATCGTCATCATTGCGATAGGGTGCGGCCTGCTGGCCGTGCTCTACGGATTATTCACCAGTCGCCAGGTGCTGAGCGCGTCGCCCGGCAATGAAACCATGCAGGCGATCGCGGGAGCGATCCAGGAGGGGGCGAAGGCCTATCTCGCCCGTCAATATACCACCATCGCCATCGTCGGCGTGGTGGTCGCCGTCCTCGTCGCCCTGTTCCTTGGCCTCACCTCGGCCGTCGGCTTCCTCATCGGTGCGATCCTGTCGGGGGCGGCCGGCTTCATCGGCATGAACATCTCCGTGCGTGCAAACGTCCGCACCGCCGAAGCGTCGCGCGGAACGCTGCAAAGCGGCCTCACGGTCGCGTTCCGGGCAGGCGCTATCACCGGAATGCTGGTGGCCGGCCTCGCGCTGCTCGCGATCAGCGTCTTCTTCTGGTATCTGGTCGGCCCCGCCGGCCATGCGCCCGACGACCGGCTCGTCATCGACAGCCTTGTCGCATTGGCCTTCGGTGCCAGCCTCATCTCCATCTTCGCGCGCCTTGGCGGCGGCATCTTCACCAAGGCGGCGGACGTGGGCGCGGACCTCGTCGGCAAGGTGGAAGCCGGCATTCCGGAGGACGACCCCCGCAACCCCGCCGTCATCGCGGACAATGTCGGCGATAATGTCGGCGACTGCGCGGGCATGGCGGCCGACCTGTTCGAGACCTATGTCGTGACCGTGGGCGCGACGATGGTGCTGACCGCGCTGCTCGTCACCGGCGTCGACAATGGCTTCCTGCTGCGGCTGATGGCGCTCCCGCTCTCGGTCGGTGGCATCTGCATCATCACCTCGATCATCGGCACCTATATGGTGCGGCTCGGCGCCAGCCAGTCGATCATGGGCGCGCTCTACAAGGGCTTCTGGACCACGGCGATCCTGTCAATCCCAGCCATCTATTATGTGACTGCGCAGGTGCTGGGCAACATGAACGCCGTCTTCGGCGCGGACCTCGACGGCGTGGGCGGCTATACCGGCATGGCGCTGTTCTGGTCGATGATGGTGGGCCTCGCCGTCACCGGGCTGCTGGTGGTCATCACCGAATATTATACCGGCACCAATTACCGCCCGGTCCGCTCAATCGCAAAAGCGTCCGAAACCGGACATGGCACCAACGTCATCCAGGGCCTCGCCATCAGCCTGGAATCGACCGCGCTTCCCACGCTCGTCATCGTCGTGGGCATCATCGTCGCCTATCAGCTCGCCGGCCTCATCGGCATCGCCTTCGCGGCGACGGCGATGCTGGCGCTCGCAGGCATGGTGGTGGCGCTGGACGCCTATGGTCCCGTCACCGACAATGCCGGCGGCATCGCGGAAATGAGCCATATGGACGACAGCGTCCGGGTCAAGACCGACGCATTGGACGCGGTGGGCAACACCACCAAGGCGGTGACGAAGGGCTATGCCATCGGATCGGCGGGCCTCGCCGCGCTGGTGCTGTTCGGCGCCTATACCGAAGATCTCAAATTCTACAATTCGGCGCTGGGCCTCACCGCGCCGGTCGATTTCAGCCTGTCCAATCCCTATGTCATCGTCGGCCTGCTGCTGGGCGCCCTGCTGCCCTATTTGTTCGGCGCGATGGGGATGACCGCCGTGGGCCGGGCGGCCGGCGACGTGGTGAAGGACGTGCGTGACCAGTTCGCCACCAACAGCGGCATCATGGAGGGGACATCCCGTCCCAACTATGCCCGCACGGTCGACCTCGTCACCCGCGCCGCGATCAAGGAAATGATCGTGCCCAGCCTGCTGCCGGTACTGGCACCGATCGTCGTCTATTTCGCGATTGCGGCGGTCGCCGGGACCGATAACGGCTTCGCAGCGCTAGGCGCACTGCTGCTCGGCGTCATCGTCTCCGGCCTGTTCGTCGCCCTGTCGATGACCTCGGGCGGCGGCGCATGGGACAATGCCAAGAAATATATCGAGGATGGCCATCATGGCGGCAAGGGCAGCGAAGCCCACAAGGCGGCGGTGACGGGCGACACGGTGGGCGATCCCTACAAGGATACCGCCGGCCCGGCGGTCAATCCGATGATCAAGATCACCAATATCGTCGCGCTGCTGCTGCTCGCGGCACTGGCGCATGGCGGCTGATAACTGACCTGCAAATGCGCGAAAGGCCCGGCCGGTGCATCCGGCCGGGCCTTTTGCTGCGCGTCATGCCGCGCCCTCAGCGCTGGGCCAGCACGACCGCGGGCTTGTGGTGGATGGTCAGGCCATCCTTGGCCCAGTCCGTCTTGGTGCGGCACACCGATACCGGCACCAGCGATCCGGTGACGTTCTCACGAAAGCAGTAACGATCGGTCTTCTCGTCATAGGTAACCTTGGCGGTTCCGAAGCGGCCTTCAGCCTGCGCGAAGGCGGGGGTGGAAGCGGCCGAAACGGCGACGGTGGCGGCGATGACGGCGGCGGCAAAAGCGATGGTCTTCATGATGATGTCCTTCCCTGGTTAGTCTGGCGTAGCCCGTTGTGAGCACATCACGAGCTTTGCAGAGGCCGTGCCAATTCACGAAAAACCGCAGAAATGCGTCATCACGACAATTTGCTTAGAAGCAATATGAAAAATATTCCCTGACTATTCGTTCATATTGCCAGTTATTCGGACTATTTCCACACGCTGCCTTTGCGCCGGCCGTTAACTTTTTCTCAACCGCGTCCGTGCACCTTCTTTCCATCGCGGATGGAGAGGGCGATCCGCGGCAGTGTCAATGCAGCGGATGGACATATGGCGCCCCAGGACAAGCTCACCGACGAACCCGGCCGCATCGCCGCGTTGCGCCGCTACGACATCCTCGACACGCCGGCCGACAGCGCCTTCGACCGCATTACCGATCTCGTGCGAACACTCGTAAACGTGCCGATCTCAGCCGTTTCGCTGGTCGATACGAACCGGCAATGGCTGAAGTCGCATCCCGGCCTTGCCGCATCGGAAACGCCGCGCAGCGTCGCCTTCTGCGATCATGCAATCCGCCAGGACCAACCCCTCGTCATCACCAATGCCCAGGCCGATGCGCGATTCTGCGACAATCCGCTGGTGACGGGCGACCCCGGCATCCGCAGCTATGCCGGCGTCCCTTTGCGCACGGCCGATGGCTATAATGTGGGATCGCTCTGCGCCATCGACACGCGCGTTCGCGACTTCGCGCCCGAACAGCTTGCCGCGCTTCGGGGTCTTGCCCCAATTGTCGTCGAGCAGATGGAGCTGCGCCTGCTGGCGGAGCGGGACGCGCTGTCCGGCGCGCTCACCCGCCGCGCCTTCGTCGCCGCCGTCGACCGCCAGATCGCGCTCTATCTGCGGCATGGCCGTCCGGCCGCACTGCTGCTGCTCGATATCGATCATTTCAAGGCGGTGAACGACACCCACGGCCATCCCGCCGGCGACAGGGTGATAGAGGCGGTGGCCGATCTCTGCCACACCCTCTCCCGCCCCAGCGATGCGTTCGGCCGGCTTGGCGGGGAGGAGTTCGGGCTGCTGCTGCCGGAAACGGGCGAGACGGAAGCCGTGCTCGCGGCTCAGCGTTTCTGCGACGCCATCGCCGCGCTCACCATCCCGCACGATCCGCCGCTGCGCGTCACCGCCAGCTTCGGCGTCGCCGCCATCGATCCCCATCGCGTCACCAGCGGCAGCTGGATCGGCGCGGCGGACGCGGCCCTTTATGCCGCCAAGCGCGGCGGGCGCAATCGCGCGATGCTGGCGCCCCGCGTCTCGCTGCGCGCCGCCTGACGCGGGCGACATGCTGTTAGGAGCGCCATTTTCCGAATGACGGGACAATCGTTGCGCACTAGATTTGCGGGGTTTGAAGCGAGCTTCGGGGGAAGAATGGGGCGGTTTACGGGGGCGCTGGCGATGGTAGCCAGCCTGTGGGGGTCAATGACTCTGGCGCAAACGGCACAGCCGCAGCAGCAGGCCAAACAATGGACGGTTCAGGATTTCGCCGCGCTGCCGATGATGAACGCGCCGGCGCTTTCGCCCAGCGGCACGCGCGTCGCCAGCCGCATCGCGATCGGCGGCGAACAGAAATTGATCATCGCCGACATTTTCGACAAGGGCGAGAAGAATGTACGGATGATCCCGCTGGGCGACAACGACCTTAACTGGTGGAAATGGGTCAATGACGACTGGCTGGTGATCGGCTTCGGAGCTGAAACCGATGTCGAAGGATCACCCTGGTATCTCACCCGCGTCGCCGGCGTGAAGGCCGATGGTAGCAAGATCAACGTGATCGCGAAGAATGTCGCGGCGCAGAATGCCGGCGACGTGATCTGGATGGCGCGCGACGGCAGTCCACGCATCCTTCTCTCCTACCAAAGCTCCATCTATTATTCCGACCGCGGCTTTTGGCCGCAGGTGGATGAAGTCGACGTCAGCACCGGCCGGCGACACAATGTCGTCGCGTCGCGGGAATATGTGCGCAGCTGGTATGCCGACGCTGCCGGAACCGTCCGCATGGGCATAGGCTATAATGACAACAGCCGCATGGCGAAGCTGCTTTATCGCCCCGACGCAAAGGCTGCCTTCCACGTCGTGGATCGGGCGAACCGGCGCAAGGATGAATCGCTGATCGCGCCGCTCCTGTTCACCGCCGATCCCTCCCTCGCCATCGCCAGCGACAATCAGGGCGGCACCGACGCGCTCTACGAACTCAATCTCGACACGCTGGAATTGGGCAAGAAGCTGTTCGATGCACCTGGTTTCGACATTGACGGGATAGAGGAGGACACGGCCGGCACGGGTATGGCCGGCGTCTACTATACTGGCGACGCGCCTTCGGTGCATTGGTTCGACGCCAATCTCGCCAAGATCCAGGCCGATGTGGACAAGGCGGTGGGCGACCGTCGCGCCCGTATCATATCCACCAGCCGCGACGGGCAGCGCCTCATCATCCATGTCGGCGCCCCGGATCAGCCCGGCGCCTATTATTTCTACGACACGTCCGCCGGTGCCATGAGCCTGCTGTCGCGCGTTAGCGATCAGTTCCCGCTCAAGACGCACCTGTCGCCGGTCAGGACCATCCGTTACAAGGCGCGAGACGGGCTGGAGATCGCCGCCATCCTCACCCTGCCGGCCGGGCGCGAGGCGAAGAACCTGCCCCTCATCCTGATGCCTCATGGCGGCCCCTTCGCCCGCGATACGGAGGGATGGGACTGGTGGGTGCAATTCCTCGCCTGGCGCGGCTATGCCGTGCTTCAGCCCAACTATCGCGGCTCTTCGGGCTATGGCGTCGCCTTCGCGCAAAAGGGCGAGGGGCAATGGGGCCTCGCGATGCAGGACGATCTCAACGACGCGGTCGATTGGGCGGTGAGGGATGGGATCGCCGACGCAAAGCGGGTGTGCATGGTCGGCGCCTCCTATGGCGGCTATGCCGCGATGCGTGCGGCCCAGCGCGACGGATCGAAATATCGCTGCGCGGTGTCCTATGCCGGCGTGTCGGATTTGGGAGCGATGGTCAGGTACGATTCGCAATTCCTCAACAGCGGCACGCGCAAGGACTGGATGAAGGAACAGGCGCCGGACTTCGCGGCCGTCTCTCCGATCAACTTCGCCGCAAGTTTTTCCACGCCCATCCTGCTGATGCACGGCAAGAAGGATCGTCGCGTCCAGGTCACCCAGTCGCGCAATATGGCAGACAGGCTGAAATCGGCGGGCAAGGTCGCGGGGCGCGACTATGTCTATGTCGAACAGCCGCTGGGCGACCATCATTTCTCGCGCGAGGCGGACCGGCTGGAATTTCTTCAACAGCTCGACACCTTCCTTCGGGCGCATAATCCGTCCTGATGGGCCGCCCTGATCGGCATGGTAGGCATGCCGGTGGGATGTCCTATCCCGCCGCCCGTGCCCATATGTCGATCATGCAGGCAGGGAATGGATAGCCATGGCTTGGAAGGACGTAGGAAATTCCATGTCCTTGCCCTGCAACATCATGACGCATTCTGCGGGAAATATGCGAAGTTAAGCGCGGCTTGCCGGCTTTTGCTGGCGGGCCTATAGCGCGCCCCATGACTGCCGAACCCTTCCGGTCCCAGCTTGCCGCGCTGGAGCAGCGCGGGCGGCTGCGACACCTCTCGCCCCGAACCGGGCGGGATTTCGCCTCCAACGACTATCTCGGCCTTTCGGGTGATCCGATCATCGCGCAGGCGGTGGCGGACGCGCTGGCGCGCGGCGTACCGCTGGGGTCGGGGGGATCGCGGCTGCTGCGCGGCAATGCCCCGGAACATGAAGGGCTGGAGGCGAAGGCCGCCGACTTCTTCCGCACCCAGGCCAGCCTGTTCGTCGCAAACGGCTATGCCGGCAATCTCGCGCTCTTCGCCACCCTGCCGCAGCGGGGCGACCTGATCGTCGCGGACGAGCTGATCCACGCCAGCGCCCATGACGGCATCCGCATGAGCAAGGCGACCGCCGTCTTCGCCCGCCACAACGACGTTCAGAGCGTCGCGGACCTCATCGCCGCTTTCCGCGCCGAAGGGGGGAAGGGCCGCATCTGGATCGCGGTGGAGACGCTCTACTCGATGGACGGCGACATGGCCCCCCTGGCCGACCTAGCGAAAGTGGCGGCGAAGAATGAGGCGATGCTGCTGCTGGACGAAGCGCACGGCACCGGCGTCTTCGGCCCCGGCGGGCGCGGCCTCTCCTCTGGCCTTGACGGGCGGCACAATGTCATCACCCTGCACACCTGCGGCAAGGCGATGGGGGCGGAAGGCGCGCTGATCTGCGGCCCACGCATCCATATCGATTATCTCGTGAACCGCGCCCGCTCCTTCATCTTCTCGACCGCGCCTTCTCCCCTGATGGCGGTCGCGGTGTCCGCCGCGCTCGACCGGATCGAGCAAGCCAGCGATCTGCGGGACCGTTTGAAGATCCTGCGCGAGGACGCCGCCGAAGCCATCTGCGCGCCCCTCGGCCTGCCTGCGCCACGCAGCCAGATCGTGCCCGTCATCCTGGGCGAGGACAGCCGCGCCATGGCCGCCGCCGCCGCCCTGCAGGAAGCCGGCTTCGACGTACGTGGCATCCGCCCGCCCACCGTCCCGCCAGGCACCAGCCGCCTCCGCATCTCCCTGACGCTCAACGCCAGCCGCGCCGATGTCGCAGCGCTTGGGCAGGAACTGCGGCGGATCGTGGCGTGAGCGTGCTGGTCGTCACCGGCACCGACACCGGCGTCGGCAAGACGGTGTTCGCCGCCGGGCTCGCCGGCGCGCTTGGCGCTCATTACTGGAAGCCGATCCAGGCGGGCCTCGAACCGGAAGGAGATCGCGACACGGTCGCCGCCCTGTCCGGCCTCCCCGCCGCGCGCATCCTGCCCGAAGCCTACAGGCTGACCACGCCCGCCTCCCCCCATCTCGCCGCGCGGATCGACGGGGTGGAGATCAAGCTGGCTCGACTGGCGCTGCCGCAAGTGGACGGCCCGCTGGTGGTCGAAGGAGCGGGCGGCCTGCTCGTCCCCGTCAGCGAGACGCTGACCATGGCGGACCTGTTTGCATATTGGGGCCAGCCTGTGATCCTGTGCGCCCGCACCGCGCTCGGCACCATCAACCACAGCCTGCTCAGCATCGAGGCGCTGAAGGCACGCGGCATCCCCATCGCCGGCATCGCCTTCATCGGCGATCCACATGCGGAAAATGAGCGGATCGTCCCGCATCTGGCCGGCATAGCCTCGCTCGGCCGCCTGCCGCTGCTCGATCCGCTCGACGCGTCCCGCCTCGCCGCGGCCTTCGCTGCCCACATCGACCTTTCCGAAACTTTCAACCGGCGATAATTTTCGACCAACGACATGGACAAGCCTGTTTGACGGGCGTTCAAGTCCAGCGCAGGCTGATCGCGCCAGAAGCGGCGCATCGTCACAAGCAAGGGACGCTTCGATGAACAAATTCCTCCTGGGCGCTGCTGCCAGCGCGCTCGCCCTCGCGGCCACCGCCGCCTATGCCGAGCAGGCCGCGACGCCCGCCACGGCCGCCGCTGCCAAGCCCACATACGGCACCTACGGCTTCGACGCCGCCGGCATGGACAGGTCGGTGAAGCCCGGCGACGATTTCTACGATCATGCCAACGGCACCTGGGCGAAGAACACGCCGATCCCGGCCGACAAGTCCAACTATGGCGCGTTCACCGTGCTGGAGGAACTGTCGCAGAAGCGCACGCGCGGCATCCTCGAAGCGGCTCAGGCCGGCCCCGCCAGCAGGATCGGCAACGCCTATGCCTCCTACATGGACAAGGCGTCTGTCGAAGCGAAGGGCCTGGCGCCGATCCAGCCCTGGCTGGCCGAGATCAAGGCGGTGAACGACAAGGCCGCCTATGCGCGCGTCGCCGCCAAGGCCGCGCGACAGGGCATCCGCGGCCCCTTCCGCTTCTATGTGGGCCAGGACGACAAGGATCCCGAAACCTATATCCTCTCGATGACGCAGGGGGGCCTCGGCCTTCCCGACCGCGACTATTATCTCGACCAGGGCGAAAAGATGGCGGCGATCCGCACCGCTTACGTCGCCCATCTGGAAAAGATGCTGACCCTGGCCGGCGAGAACGACGCGAAGGCCCGCGCCGCCGCGCTGATGGCGTTCGAGACGGAAGTCGCCAAGGTCCACTGGACCCAGATCGACAGCCGCGACGCCGACAAGACCTATAACAAGATGACGCTGGCGCAGTTGCAGCAATCCGCGCCCGGCTTCGACTTTGCCGCCTATTATGGCGCGAACGATCTGAAGCCCGCCGACCTGCTCGTCGCCCAGCCCAGCGCCGTCACCGGCGAGGCCGCGCTGATCGCCAAGGCTCCGATCCAGGTGCTGAAGGACGGGCTGCTGCTCTCGTCGTTGCACGCCTACGCCGATTATCTGCCCGACAGCATCGCGAACGCCGACTTCGCCTTCTACGGCACCACCCTGTCCGGCACGCCTGAGCGTGAGGAACGGTGGAAGCGCGGCGTCACCTTCCTCAAGGAGTCGCTGGGCGAGGAGGTGGGCAAGGCCTATGTCGCCCAATATTTCCCGCCGGAAACCAAGGCGGCGATGGACGAGCTGGTGAAGAACGTGCTCGCCGCAATGGGCCGCCGCATCGACGCGCTGCCGTGGATGAGCGCCACCGCCAAGGCGCGCGCGCACAAGAAGCTCGCCGCCTTCACGCCCAAAATCGGCTATCCCGACAAGTGGCGCGACTATGCGGGACTTGAGATCAAACGCGACGACCTGCTGGGCAACGCGATGCGCTCCAACGCGTTCGAATTCGCCTATAATGTCGGCAAGCTGGGCAAGCCCATCTATCGCTGGGAATGGGGCATGACCCCGATGGAGATCAACGCCTACGCCAATTTCGGCATGGTGGAGATCGTCTTCCCGGCCGCAATCCTGCAACCGCCCTTCTTCGATCCCCATGCCGACCCGGCGGTCAATTATGGCGGCATCGGCGCGGTGATCGGCCATGAACTCAGCCATCATTTCGACGATCAGGGCGCGAAATATGACGAAACCGGCAAGCTCAACCAATGGTGGACCGATCAGGACGTCGCCAACTTCAAGGGGCTGACCGACAAGCTGGTAAAGCAATATGACGCCTATGAACCCTTCCCCGGCGCGCATGTGAAGGGTGCCTTTACGCTGGGCGAAAATATCGGCGATCTGGGCGGCCTCGCCGTGGCGCTCGACGCCTATCATGCCTCGCTCAAGGGCAAGAAGGCACCGGTGATCGACGGCACGACCGGCGACCAGCGCTTCTTCCTGGGCTGGGCGCAGGTGTGGCGGCGCAACTATCGCGAAGCGAACCTGCGCCAGCGGCTGGTGACCGATCCGCATGCCCCCTCGCAATAT
>JACESO010000095.1 GCA_013911745.1 Sphingobium sp.
CTGACCCGCGAGTACGACCTCGACCTCATCCCCACCGCGCCTTCGGTGGTCTATGACATGCACATGAAGGACGGGACGGTGAAGCATCTGCACAATCCCGCCGATATGCCCGATCCCAACCATATCGAGATGATCGAGGAGCCGTGGATCGAGGCGGTGATCTACTGCCCCGACGAATATCTCGGCTCTATCCTGAAGCTCTGCCAGGACCGGCGCGGCATTCAGAAGAACCTGACCTATGTCGGCGGCCGCGCGCAGGTGACGTACGACCTGCCCTTGAACGAAGTGGTGTTCGACTTCTATGACCGGCTGAAGTCGATCAGCCGCGGCTATGCCAGCTTCGACTATCACCAGATCGGCACCCGCGAAGGCGATCTCGTCAAGATGAGCATCCTCGTCAACAACGAACCCGTCGATGCGCTCAGCATGATCGTCCACCGCAGCGCCGCGGAAGCGCGCGGCCGCCATATGTGCGAACGGCTCAAGGACTTGATCCCCCGCCACCTCTTCAAGATCCCGATCCAGGCAGCGATCGGCGGCAAGGTGATCGCGCGCGAGACGATCGCGGCCATGCGCAAGGACGTCACGGCAAAATGCTATGGCGGCGACATCACCCGCAAGAAGAAGCTGCTGGAGAAGCAGAAGGAAGGCAAGAAGCGGATGCGCGAATATGGCAGCGTGCAGATTCCGCAGGAAGCCTTCATCGCCGCGCTGCGCATGGGCGACGAGAGCTGAACCGCCTCGCGGCTTGACGGCCCCGCCGGCGCATGATGATGTCTGGATGACCAACCTGTGGGAGGCGGCGTGAGCGACACCTGGCTGTATGACGAACATCCCGCGATGTTCCGGGCGCATCCTTTCCTCTTCCTGCTGTTGCTCGTATCGGTGGTCGGCATCCTTGCCATCGGGGTGTGGTGGGTTATGCACAAGGGCGAGCGGCTGGCCCTGTCCGACCGGGAAGTGCTGCTGGAACGGGGCCTGCTCGCCAAGCAGCGGACGGAAATCGCCCTCTCGTCAATCCGGTCCGTGCGCATCACCCAGACGCTGGGTCAGCGGCTGTTCGGCGTCGGCCATGTCGAGCTGTTCAGTGCGGGCGATATCGCTGAAATCGCCATCAAGAACATGCCCCGCCCCGACCGTATCCGGGCCATTGCGGCCTCCCGCAATCTCGACCTGCTGCCCCAACGCTGACGGGTCGCGCAGCGGCGGACGCCCCACCGCGACACACTATTTCCATCAGCCCCTTGACTTTGGTCCATATATTTCAACGATAGTCACAGCGGGCGCCGCAGAGCCCCGATCCAGGAGGACGCCAGGACGGGATCACCCGGTCGCAACGGTGCGAGCGGGGGCGAAAAGGGGTGTCGCCATGGTGGGCTTGCGAGTGATGCCGTCCTTGCCGGACTTGACGGCGGAGCAGCGCGCGGACGTGCGCCAGGCCTGCGGCTTCGCCTGCGTGCGCTGCGGCGTCACCATCTACCGCTATCTGCGCCTGCCTGACGGGCCGGCCGCGACCCTGTTGTGCCCCACCTGCCACGGCCTGGTGGAGGAAGGGCGGCTGACATCGACGCAGGTCCACAGTTTCCACGCCAATCCCGTCGTGCGGCAGCGGCATTTCGCGCGCGATCGCCTGCCTTTCTCCGCGGAGCTGCCGCAACTGATCGTCGGCGGATCGCGCATGTTGCGCGACACGCCGATTCCCATCGCGCTGAATGGCGAGCCGATCCTGATCTTCGCCCCGCCGCGCCGCTCCAACGGCGCGACGCGCATCAGCGTGCGGCTGGGCGCGCCGGACGGCGAACCGATGCAGGTCGTCGATGGCAATGAATGGATGCCGGCGGACGGCGGCTGGCACTTCCTGCTGCGCGGCGACCGTTATTCGATGATGGCCTCGCGCGGCGATGGCCTCTGCGTCCTGCGCATCGTGGCGCGCAACCGGATCGCGGTGGAGCATCTGCGCACCACCATCCGCGGCCGCCGGCTGGAAGTGACGCCCGACTGGCTGGAAATCGACGGCAAGCGCTATGTCGACCGCATCGGCAGCGGCACACTGGTCGGGCTGGAGCTTTAACGCTTCAGCGTGATCTCGAACAATTTGGGCCAGTTCTTCCCCGTTATGAACACGCGATCCTTCGCCGCGTCATAGGCGATGCCGTTCGCCACAGCTTCGGTGTCGGTGACGCCGGCCGCCTTGCGCAACGCGGCGACGTCGATCCAGTCCTTGACCGCGCCCGTCGCCGGATCGATCCGCGCGATCTTCGTGTCGTACCAGATATTGGCCCACACCTCGCCCTTCACATATTCCAGCTCGTTGAGCCGATCGACCGGTCGCCCGTTCCAGGTGACGGTGACGCGCCTTTGTTCGGCCAGGCTCTCCGGGTCCAGGAAGCGCAACTGCGCCGTGCCGTCGCTCATGATGATGTGGCGGCCGTCCTGCGTCAGCGCCCAGCCCTCGCCCTCGTAGCGGAAGCTGGACAGCGGCTTGAAGTCGCCGAGTGACCAGACGAACCCCTGCCGGTGCCGCCAGGTCAGGCTCACCAGCCGGTCCTTCCAGTTGACGATCCCCTCGCCGAAATAGCGGCTGTCGAGCACGCGCCGCTGCACGACCTTGCCGGTCTTGAGCGTCACCTTGCGAATGTCGGACCGGCCCTCCAGCCCGGTGCTCTCATAGAGCATGCCGTCGAGGTAGAAGAGCCCCTCGGTGAAGGCCGCCGGATCGTGGGGGTAGGTCGCGACCAGCGTCCAGGGCGTGTCGGCGCGGGCAGGGGAGGACAGGAGCAGCGCGCCCGCCAGCGCGACGAGCAGGCGCCTCATTCCGCCGCCTGCGTGGCCGTCACCGCTGCGGCGAGCCAGCCCGGCAAATTCGTCGGGTCCAGCGCCTCCACCCGCCGCAGTTCGATCGACAGGTCCATGTCCGCCAGCACCGCCCGCTGCCGTTTCTCGTCGGCCTGCTCCAGCGGCACCGCCACCAGCCGCCGGCTCACCTTGTTGCGATAGTGCATCCGCGCGGTATTCTCCTGCCCGACATAGCAGCCCTTGTCATAATCGACGCCGTTCAGTTCCCCGGCATTGGCCTCCAGCCACAGCACGGCGTCCTGGCCCAGCTCCGCCACGCCCTCGAACACCCCCAGCGACAGGCGATGCGCGCGGAAGGCCGCGGATGCGTCGCCCTCTGCCGCAGAGGCGAGCCAGCGATAACCGAGGGCGGGCAGGCGCGGGTCGAGCGGCCGCCCATGGGCCTCCAGCGCCCAATGCACCGCCAGCGCCCCTTCCCGCGCGATCGTCACCTTGCGGCGCAGGCGATAGAGCGTCAGCCGCTTCGCCAGCGCATCGGCCTGATCGCGCTCGCAATCGATCAGCACGTCGTCGCCATCCGCCCACAGGATGAAATCGAACAGCGCCTTACCCTGCGGCGTCAGCAGCCCGGTCCAGCGCGGCTGGCCTTCCGCCAGCATCAGCACGTCGCGCGTCAGCAGCCCCTGCAGGAAGGGGCGGGCCTCTTCGCCCGAAATTCTCAGCAGCGCGCGATCGGTGAGGGTGGTGCGGGTCATCGCCTTTAGGTAGGACGGCGACACGACTTAGCCAAGCGGTTCGCGCAGTCGCAGCCGACAGGAGTTTGCCATGCCCCAAACCTTTGACCTGATCCTCAAGAACGGCACCGTCCACACGCCGGGCGGCGCCGAAAGCGTGGATGTGGGGGTGCGCGGTGGCCGGATCGCGGCGATCGGCACCGGCCTTGGTGATGCGGGCGAGGTGATCGATTGCACCGGGCTCGATGTCCTGCCCGGCTGCATCGACAGCCAGGTCCATTTCCGCGAGCCGGGGCTTGAGCATAAGGAAGACCTCGAATCGGGCAGCCGTGCCGCCGTGCTGGGCGGGATCACCGCCGTGTTCGAAATGCCCAACACCAATCCCAACACCGACACCGCCGAGCGCGTGCATGACAAGCTCGCCCGCGCGCATCATCGCATGTGGTGCGACCATGCCTTCTATGTCGGCGCGACAGCGGACAATGCCGAGCAGCTCAGGGAACTGGAGCGGATTCCCGGCACGTCGGGCGTCAAGATCTTCATGGGCGCCTCGACCGGCAGCCTGCTGGTCGACGATGACGATGCGCTGTCGCGCGTGCTGGCGTCGGGCACCCGCCGGGTCGCCATCCATGCCGAGGACGAAGCGCGGATGAACGCGCGCAAGGATATGCGAGTCGAGGGCGATCCCTCGTCCCACCCCGTCTGGCGCGACGATGAAAGCGCGATGATCGCGACCAGGCGGATCATCGCGCTTGCCCGGAAGGCGCGCCGCCGCATCCATATCCTGCATGTGACGACGCCGGCCGAACTCGACTATATCGGCCAGAACAAGGACATCGCGACCTGCGAAGTGACGCCCCAGCATCTGACGCTTGCCGGGGAGGACGCCTATCCGCGCCTTGGCACCTATGCGCAGATGAACCCGCCGATCCGGTCGGGCGCGCATCGCGACGGCCTCTGGTTCTGGCTGAACCAGGGCGTGCCGGACGTGCTGGGCAGCGATCATGCGCCCCATACGGTCGAGGAGAAGGCGAAGACCTATCCCGCCAGCCCCAGCGGCATGCCCGGCGTCCAGACGCTGGTGCCGCTGCTGCTCAATCATGTGGCGGAGGGGCGGCTGTCGCTGCGGCGCTTCATCGAACTGACCTCATCGGGTCCGCAGCGCGTGTTCGGCCTGGTGGGCAAAGGGCGGATCGCGATCGGTTATGACGCCGACTTCACCGTGGTCGATCTGAAAAAGCGCTGGACCGTGGGCAAGGATTGGCTCGCCTCGCGCTGCGACTGGTCGCCGTTCGAGGGGATGGACCTGACCGGCAAGGCGATCGGCACCATCATCCGCGGCAACCGCGTGATGTGGGAAGATGCCCTTGCCAACGCGGCGATCGGCGAACCCGTCCGCTTTGAAGCGACCGAATTCAACTGACGATGGGGCGTCAGGCCGTCGCCACCCGGTTCCGCCGGGCGGCGACGACGCCATCGCTGGCGAAGAGGATCAGGCCGACCCAGATCAGGCCGAAGCTCAGCATCTGGCCTGGGCTCAGCGTTTCGCCGAACAGCAGGATGCCGGACAGGAACTGCAGCGTGGGCGCCATATATTGCAGCAGGCCCAGCGTCGCCATCGGCAGCCGCTGGGCTGCGACCGCGAACAGCACCAAGGGCACCGTCGTCACCGCGCCCGACAGGATCAACAGCGCCGTCGTCGGCGCGTCCTTGCCGAAGCCGATGCCGCCATGCCCCGCCTCCCACAGCAGATAGGCGAGAGCGAGCGGCGTCAGCAACGCCGTCTCCACGCCCAGCCCGGTCATCGGTGCGACCGGCGTCAGCTTGCGCACCAGGCCGTAGAAGGCGAAGCTCAGCGCCAGGGTGAGGCTGATCCACAGCGTCGTCAGCGCGGCCGCGGCCAGGATCGCGACGCCCGCCGCCGCCGCGCCGATGGCCAGCATCTGCATCGGCCGCAACCGTTCCTTCAGCACCACCATGCCCAGCAGGACGACGATCAGCGGATTGAGGAAATAGCCCAGGCTCGCCGCTACCACATGGCCCTGGTTGACCGCCCAGACATAGGTCAGCCAGTTGATGCCGATCAGCAGGGCCGACGCGGCCAGCGGCACGACCAGCTTGCGGTCGCGCATCGCCGTCGCAAAGGCCGGCAGGTCGCGCCGCACCATCAGGATGAACAGGATCAGCAGCAGCGACCAGAGGATGCGCTGGGTCACGATCTCGGTCGGATCGACATGGTGCAGCAGCCGGAAGAAGAGCGGCAGCAGACCCCACAGGCCATAGGCCGCCGCCCCCGCGATCAACCCTTCGCGCGCCCGGTTTTGATCCCGTGTCAGAATATGCCTCCCCCCAGGAACAGCCGCAACGCGCCGAACGCCGCGACGATCAGGCAGAAATTCTGGCCCCCCTTCTTCGACGACATCAGCCCCACGAACGCGCCGAACAGCGCCATGGGCACCAGGATCCAGTTGAGCGCTCCCAGCAGCGGAAAGACTGCGGGGATCATCAGGATCAGCGTGAAAAGGCCGATAAGGGCGGAAAGAATGTTGAGCATGTCCTGTAAATGACCTTCATTTCGGGCCAGGACAAGACGGGGGAAGGGGGCCACCCGGGCAAAGCTGGCCTTGCCCCCAAAAACAGCCGCGATTCACCACATATCCTAACGCAATCTTAACTTTCTCTCTTCATCGATCCTTTACGAAGGAGTGAAGAATGGCCTCTATCTCGTCTGTCGCCGTCACCATCGGCACCTTGTCGCTGGCTTTCGCGCTGGCGGCCTGTGGCAAGGGCGACAAGGAAGCCAATCTTGCCACACTTGATGCGCAGCTCACCAACAATGCCGTCGATCCGGCGGTGAAAGGGGCGCTGGGCGATCCGATCGTCGTCGATCCGCAGCTTGTGGGCCAGTCCAACCGCAACGCGGTGCGCTCCACGCCCCGACCAGCGGACGGCGCGCTGCCGGTGCTTCCGGCCGATGCGGCAAAGGCGCAGGCGGACGCGGTGCGCCGCGCGGGCGGCAAGCTGCTGACCGCGCCTGCCGCCACGGCCGGCGCGGCGCTCGACTCCACCGTCACGCTGGGCGCCGTGGCGCGCGGCAGCGGCAATGCGGGCTGCGCCAAGAAGCTCGTCTATGGCCCGGAATGGGCGCAGCGCCTGCCCGAAGCCTTCACCCTCTATCCCGGCGCGCAACTGACCGAAGCGGCCGGTGCCGACAAGGACGGCTGCACCCTCCGCGCGGCCAGCTTCGTCACCGCCGCGCCGAAGCAGGGCGTCATGGACTATTATTACACGCTGGCCCGTCGCGCGGGCTATGATGGCGAGCATAAGCTGATGGGCGGCGACCATGTACTGGGCGGCAATCGCGCCGCCGACGGCGCGGCCTATTTCATCCTGCTGACCGACGCACCCGGCGGCCGGACCAGCGTCGACATCATCGCCGACAAGGGCCGCTAGACCGGGCCGCCGGCCTGCTGCGAGAAGGCGGCGGGAATGCGGCCTTTCCCCATCGGCGGATTCGCGATAGGGGCTGGCCCATGACCAATATGTTTCTCGTGATGGGCGGGGGCGCGGTGGGCGCGGCCCTGCGCTATCAGCTCGGGCGCTTCGTCGGCGGCATCGCGCCGGGCGCGGCGTGGCCCTGGGGCACTTTCGCCGCCAATCTGGTCGGCGGCTTCGCCATGGGCCTGCTTGCCGGCTGGCTGGCGCGCGGGGGGCAGGGCGCGGGCGAGCCGATGCGCCTGCTGCTGGGCGTCGGCGTGCTTGGCGGTTTCACCACCTTTTCCGCCTTCAGCCTGGAAACCATGCTGATGCTCCAGCGCGGCCAATCCACGCTCGCACTCGCCTATGTCGCCGCGTCGGTGATCGGTGCGGTCGGCGGCGTGGCGCTCGGCCTCGCGCTCATGCGGAGCGCGCTCGCATGAAGGGCCGTCCACCCGGCAAGAGCGCCGGCCCGCGCGGCGCAAAGCCCTCCGGCCCCCGCAAGCCGTCCGGTCCGCGCAAGGAGGCTCCGCGCAAGGAAGGGGCGCCGCGCAGGGACGGCAAGCCCGCCTTCAAGCCCAGAGCGCCCGCCGCGACCAAGTCTGCCGCAAAGCCCGCTCCGGCCAAGGCCGCCGCGCCCGCCAAGTCCAGTCCCGCCAAGGGCGTCTCGCTCGATGTCCGCCAGTTCCGCGTCGGGGCGGACGATGACGGCATCCGCCTCGACCGCTGGTTCCAGCGGCATCTGCCCGATGTCGGCTTCAACCTCGTGTCGCGCTGGTCGCGTACCGGCCAGCTGAGGGTCGATGGCGCGCGCGCCGCGCCGGGCGACCGCATCGCCGAAGGACAGCTGATCCGAGTCCCGCCCGCCGAGCAGAAGCCGGAAGGGGCCGACAAGCCCAGGCGCGTCCGCGTCGTCGATCTGACGCCGGACGAGATCGCCTATGCGCAGGACATGGTGATCCACCGCGACGGGCAGGCCATCGTCATCAACAAGCCGCCCGGCCTCGCCACGCAGGGCGGGACGAAGACCGACGCCCATGTCGACAAGCTGCTCGACGCGCTGCTCTACGATCTCGAAGGCCGCCCCAAGCTGGTTCACCGGCTGGACAAGGATACGTCCGGCGCGCTGCTGCTCGCTCGCACCAGCCGCGCCGCCGCCCATTTCGCCAAGACCTTCTCCAGCCGCACCGCGCGGAAGGTCTATTGGGCGCTGGTCATGGGCGTGCCCAGCATCGAAGACGGCATGATCGAACTGCCGATTGCCAAGCAGCCCGGCACCGGCGGGGAAAAGATGCATGTCGATCAGGAGGAAGGGCTGCCTGCCCGGTCGCGCTATCGCGTGATCGAACGTGCGGGCAACCGCGCCGCCTGGGTGGAACTGCAACCCTATACCGGGCGCACGCACCAGCTGCGCGTCCATATGGCGGCGATCGGCCATCCCATCGTGGGCGACGGCAAATATGGCGGCAAGGAGGCGTTCCTGTCCGGCACGATCAGCCGCAAGATGCACCTCCACGCCCGCCGCATCCGGGTCGATCATCCCGATGGCGGCCGCGTCGATGTGACGGCGCAGCTGCCCGCCCATTTCGCCAACAGCCTTGCCGAACTCGGCTTCGACCTCAATCTCGGCGACCTGCCGCTCGATGACGAGATCGATCGGACCCCCACGCGCGAGGATGAGAAGAAGGCCGCCCGCCAGCACGCCAAGCAGATCCGCAAGGGCCGCAAGGGCGAACGGCGCGCCAGGGGCGGTGCGCGCAAGGGATGAGCAATCCTCTCGTCGTCTTCGATTGCGACGGCACGCTGGTCGACAGCCAGCACAGCATCTGCGCCGCCATGGCTCGCGCCTTTGAGGATGTGAAGCTGACTCCGCCCGAGCGGCTGGCGATCCTGTCCGTCGTCGGACTGTCCTTGCCCAACGCGATGGCGCAACTGCTGCCCGAAGCGGAAAGCGACTTCCACCATCATCTGGCGGACCGCTACAAGCTTGCCTTTCAGGCGCTCCGCCGCGACGAGGGCGTGCAGGAGCCGCTCTATCCCGGCATCGCCGACCTGATCGTGGAACTGGACGCGGCGGGCTGGCTGCTGGGCGTCGCCACCGGCAAGTCGGACCGGGGCCTGGATCTCTGCCTTTCCCATCATGGCGTCATCGACCGTTTCCTGACGCTCCAGACCGCCGATCGCCACCCGTCCAAGCCGCACCCCTCCATGCTGCTGACCGCGATGGCGGAAACGGGCGCGGCGCCTGAAACCACCGTCATGATCGGCGACACCAGCTTCGACATGGACATGGGGATGGCGGCCGGGGTGCGCGCCATCGGCGTCGGCTGGGGCTATCACCGCCCGGACAGGCTGCTCGCTTCCGGGGCGCAGGCCGTCGCCATGGACAGCGCGCAGCTTCGCGCCCATATCGGCGCGCCATGATTGCTCCGATTCCGCCGTCCGATCCCGACAAGGTCGCGCGCCAGCGCCACTTCGCCATCTCGCTCTTCCGCCTGTCGGGCGCATTCATCGTGATGTTCGGCTTCCTCGCGATCATGCAGCGTTTTTCCTGGGTGCAGGGGACGAAGGCCAAGGCGTTCGGCACGATCATGGTGCTGACCGGCCTGTTCCAGTTCGTCCTGGTGCCGCGCCTGCTGCTCGCGCTGTTCCGCAAGAGGCCGCCGCAATGAAGCGCTTCTACAAGGATGCCGCCGTCGTCTTGGGCGAGGATGGCTGGTCGATCGCGCTGGACGGCCGCCCGATCCGCACCCCCGCCCGCGCGCTCCTGACGCTGCCGACGCAGCGTCTTGCCGAAGCGGTGGCGGACGAATGGCGCGCGCAGGGGGAGGACGTGAACCCCGCCTCCATGCCGATGACCGGCCTTGCCAATGCCGCGATCGATCATGTCGCGACCAACCATGCGGACTTCGCCGCCGGCGTCGCCCGCTATGCGCAATCGGACCTGCTCTGCTACCGCGCCGACGGCCCCGAAGCGCTGGTCGCGCGGCAGGCGGCGGCCTGGGATCCGCTGCTCGACTGGGCGCGGGC
>JACESO010000096.1 GCA_013911745.1 Sphingobium sp.
CCCCCGTACCATGCGGTAGGCCACGGAAATAGAGAGCAGCAGGCCATATCCTGCCGCCGCGCCGATGATCCGATCCGACAAGGCGACGCTTGTCGTCCACAGGCCAAGGGTCAGGCCCAGAAAGGCCAGCGGCAGCGTCAATGCGTCCGGCAGCCAGTAATGCCGCCAGTCCAGCAGCGCGAGCGTCAGCAATATCCAGCCCAGCAAGGCCCATCCTATGCCTGCAACACCGGGCGCAAAGCCCAGCGCCAGCCCGCCGATGACGGCGCAGCCCGCCTCAACCCGGCCGTGCAGCGGATGGATCGCCGCGCCGCAGGTGCGGCACCGCCCGCCGCTCGCCACCGCGCTCAGCATCGGGATGAGGTCGCGGGCGGCGAGCGTCCTGCCGCACTGATCGCAGCATGATTGCCCCCTGGCGACGCTGCGCCCAGCGGGCCAGCGCAGGATCAGCGTAGCGAGGAAACTGCCGGCGATCGCCCCCGCCACGACGCCGGCCGATGCCGCCAGCGGATCGATCACAGATTTCCTTCGATCTTCAACAACTGCGCATTGCCCACGCTGGCGAAACCCGCCTGCCCCAATGCCGCCGCAAGCGCCGGGTCGGCGGTTTCGATCCGCATTTCGGCAACATAGCGCCCGGTGCGCCAGATACGCAGGTTGATCTTCTCGAGGCCCGATTGGCTGACCAGCGGCAACAGCAGCGCGTCCCCGTCGCAGGCGACTATGCCCGACAATCCCTGGCTCAGGTTCAGCCCCGGAAACTGGCCGGCCATGCGAGCGCGCACCCGCCCCTCCGCATGGCCGCACCGGTCGCCGCTGAAATAGCCGCTCACATCCTCGAACATCAGGCTGGCGACAGGCAGCGGCGCGAAGGTGCGGCCGAGCGGGACGGCGCCGCTCACATCGTCAATGCCGATCCGCCCGAACCCGGCGGTGAGCGCACCGCGAATATCGTCGGGCAGCCCCTTGTTCCGGGCGATGTCAAAGCGCGCGCGACCGACGAGCAGCGGCAAAGGCGACAAACCCGCGCGCACCGTGCCGATCGGCATCTCGCCCAGCATCAGCTGGCCGATGCGCCCGCTCCACACCGTGCCCCGCACCTCCTGCGCGGAAACGCCCAGCCGCTCCAGCCCTGCCAGGCCCAGCGCCACGCGCATCGGCAGGAACAGCAGCAGGCCGACCAGCAGCGTCGCGATCAGCACGGCCCGCATCCGCCCGGAAAGGCGAAGCCCCATCATCGCCCCTCTCCCCGAACCAGCACCGCCTGCACCGACAGGCTGCCCGCAGTGGGCGACGGCCTGACGCTCAGCGTCTCCACGCGAACGCCCTGCACCTCAAGCCGCGCGACCCAGCCGAACAGGGCGGATGGCCGGACGGTGGCGATGGCGATCTCCATCCTGTCCTGCCCCTGCGCCTGCGCGCGTTCCAGCGTCAGCCCCGCCTCGCCCGCGCTTTGCCCCACAAACTGGTCGATGGCCGTCGCGGGTCCGCTGACGACGGGCGTGCGCGGCAGCGCCTTCAACTGTTTGACCGCGGCGCGAATGGCAGCGTTCCGGTCCGTCGCCGCCAACAGCGCGTCACGCGCGCCGCGCTGCGCGCGCTCGAGCGGGATGGCCACCCCGAACCACAGCACCACGCCCGCCAGCAGGGCGAACATGACGCCCAGCATCCATTGTTCCCGGCGCGATCGTTCCGCCCATAGAGTCGCCACTCTTTCCATCATGACCGCACCGTTATGTCAGCCAGCGTGCGCCCGCCCGGATCCTGCGATGGCGTTGCCGTTATCGTGAAGCCGGCCGCCTGAAGCGCCAGAAGCACGCTGTTGATATCGTCCGCCTTCGCCGCCGCCAGCGTCGCGCGGATCATGCCGTCGGGGTCGCGCGACAGGGCGGTCAGCGCCACGCCCGGCGCATCCTGCATCGCTGCGAACAGCCCGGCCACCGGCGCGGTGAAGGCGCGCGCGCCAGTGCCCCGGGCGGCGAGCCGAGCGTCCAGCTCGCCCTGCGCCTGCACGGTGTCGCTCACCTCCGGCAGGACTTGCAGCGCGAGCGTCAGGCTTTCCTCGTCCAGCCGGCTCGCCTCCCAATGGTTCTTGGCGATGCCAACGAGAGCCGTCGCGAACGCCAGCGCCAGAATGATCCCGCTCCAAAGGGCGATCCGCCGCAGCAACGCCACATCGGGCGCGCGTCGCACCCGCTTTGCAAAATCGCCTTGCCGCATGTCGAGCGGCGGCAGGTCCAGCGCGGCAATCGCGCGCTTCTCTATGCTTTCGGGCGCGATGTCCGTGATCGCCGCTTCGCCGATCAGGGCCGGAATCGCCAGATCCTGCGTCAACGCGAGACCGGTGCCCCGCAAAATCGTCTCGTCGCCCACGATCCCGCGAACGAACCCGCCGTCCGGCTCCGGCAGCAGCAGCGGCGCGGGCACGATGATGTCGGGGTCCAGCCCATGATGCTGCGCCCGCAGCAGCCAATGCTGCATGTCGGCCCGACCCGCCACCGCAACAATGTGCGGCCGCGCCGGATCATCGTTGGTATCGACGGCGGCGAAGATATGATCGGCCGGCAGGATGGATTGCGCGATCGCCGCCAGCCGCGCCGCTGCGCGCCCCTGTCGCGCTGGCAGATCGGGGTGAGACACCCAGTGCAGCGTCACGAGCGCGGCAGGCGGCACCAGCATGACGCGCGCCTGTTCGTGCAGGGCGGCAAGTCCGCAGGCCGCCAGCCAGTCCGTGCCCTGACCTGCCTTCACCGCCACGCCGTCCACCACGCGCATCCAGCGCGGCGCATCCTCGTCCCGCTCGGGCAGGAAGAGGATCAGGGCATCCTTGCTGCTCATGCGCCCGCGCCCCAGCTTCGCCGCACGATCCTGGCTGGGGTTTCGCGCGCGTCGATCGTCGCGCGTTCCACCACCTGCGTCCCCCCGACATCCACCGAAATCGTCACTCCAAAAAATCCGGTCGTCAACTTGACCTGTTCCTGCACCTCCGGCGGTGGCGACAATCCTGCCAGCGAGGGTCCAGCCCAGAACCGGTTGGTGCTGCCGTAGCCTTCCGCCGGCCGTTGCGCCAGATATTGCCGCGCCTGCCCGACGCTCAATTGGCCTGGCAACAGCATGGCGAACAGCGGCGCCTGATCCGGCAGCAGCGTATTGATGTTGATCGGTGACAGGTCCGCGACCGGCAGCGCGCATACCCACGGCCGCGCGAGATCGTAGATGGCGGGCGTGATCCCCGCCACCGCGCGCAACTCGCTGGCGTCGGCCATCAGTCGATTGGCCGCGCGATAGGGTCGCTGCGCCTGCGCATAGGTCTCGTCCTCCGCGCCTCCGGGCTGCGGCACGCTGTCGCTGTCGACCCAGTCCGCCAATCCGTTCGCCGCCCGCTGCGCCTGCCGCACATCCACGCCCAGCGCCTCCAGCAGCGCCTGGAACTGCGCGACCCCCACCGGCCGCACCTTCAGCGCCGCCTCGCTTTCGCCGGTCACCACGCTGTTGAGGTTGAAGCAGTTGCCCCCGTCGGTCACCTGCACGCTCGCCACGCCGCCGGGCACCGGCACCGCCTGAGGCGTGCCCATCCAACCACCCTGCAGCGTCATCTTCGCCGGATTGGACGCCGCCAGATCGCCGATGCGCAACCGCGCGATCTCCGCGCCCGCATCGGCAAAGGCGCGCGCCTGGTCGACCGCGCCGCCATTGCCGGTCATGCGCGTCGCCAGCGCCACCCGCTCCAGCGCGGTCGAGGCGACCACCGCCATCACCGCCACCAGCAGCAGCACGGTCAGCAGGGCAGCACCCTCTTCATGGCGACCTCGGAAATCAGACACCGGCCGCCCCTTCCGCTATGACCGGTTTTTCCGCCGGACCGGGGGCGACAAGGAACCTAAGCATGACCGGCGGCTCGCCCGTACGGGTCACGCGTATTTCCACGGCGCGGGGCATCAGGTCGGGCTGGCTCGGCGTCCAGTCGTCGCGCCACTTGCCCTGCGCATCCCTGAACCGCAGCACCACCGCCTCGACATTCTCAAGCAAGGTTGCCGGATCGTCTCCGGCCGCACCGTCGAGCTGCGCATAGCCGCGCCGTTCCAGCCGCCCCTGCCGCACCCAATATTCGACCTTTTGCAACGACGGACGCGGCAGGTTGCCCAGATTGTCCCACCCCCCGCGCACGAACTGCATGACTGGCTGACCCTCGCCCTCGCCATGCGCCCAGAAGGCCGGCGCGAGCGTCCCCGCTTCCGTGCGGGTGATGCGCGGCACGGCCTGCCCCAGATCGGCGGCCAGCGCGCCGCTCGCCCGCTGCACCGCCGCCATGTCGTCCAGCCGCGCCTTCACCTGCGCCTGTGCAGACACGCTGTTGCCCAGCAACAGCACGCCCGCGCTGGCGAGCAGCGCGAAGATCATCAACGCAACCAGCAGCTCGATCAGCGTGAAGCCCTGTTGGGCGGAACGCGTCAAAGGCGTGAAGCCCTTTTGGGCGGAACGCGTCAAAGGCGTGAAGCCAGCTTCGCGACCCTGCGCTGCCCGGTTCCGCGTCATTCGACCACCCGCACAAAGCTCAGCACGGCGGGCGAAGCGCCGGGCTGCCCATCGACGGTCAAGTCGACCTGCAACAGCCGCTTGTCGTCCATCGCCTTGACCAGCCTGCGCCAGTGCCAGCGCCTGCCGCCATTATCGACATCGCCCTCTTCCTCGCCGATCGCCGGCGGGACGGGATCGGTCTGCACCTCGACCATCAGGTTGCGCGCGACGATCTGCCCCAGCGCCTTGCTGTCGAGGTCAGCGGCGGTGTGCAGCGTCACGCCCTGCAACCGCACCAGCGCCAGCGCGGCCAGGCTGAACACCGCCAGCGCCACTAGCATCTCCAGCAGGGTAAAGCCGCGCTCTGCGGGACGGACCACCCTATCCACCGACCATGACCTTCCCCGCCATGTCGACGGTCACGGCCACCCGCTCGCCCTCGCGCGCCAGCGTCACGGTCATGGGATCGGTCGGCAGGCCGGTGCCGTCGAAGGCGATCTGCTGCCCGCCATCCTTGCCCACCAGCGCGCGCGTGCCCGCTTTCCAGTTGGCGTCGGCAAACGGCTTCTGGTCGATGGATGTCCAGCCCGTGCCATCCCGGCGCTGGAAGCCATAGCCGGATGCGGACACCCACACGCCCATGGGCCGCGCCGTGACGACCGCTTCGTCGCGCGCGGCGGCAACGCGCGCGGCGAAGCGGTCGGCATCCTCCACCACCCGGCCGCGCGGGTCAGGGATGGCGAGGACGACGGCGGCCGAAATGAAACCGATGATCGTCAGCACGACCATGAGTTCGAGCAGCGTGAAGCCACGCTCGCACATACGCGAGCGCGCCCCTGCGTCAAAGCTCGCTGGAGACGATGTCCGCATTCTCATTCTCCCCGCCCGGCTGCCCGTCCGCGCCCAGCGAACTGATGTCGAACGCGCCCTTCCGTCCCGGTACGGTATAGAGATAGGCGCGCCCCCAGGGGTCTTGCGGCAGCTTCTTGATGTAGCCGCCCCGGCGATAGCGCTGCGGCTGGGCAATCGACGCGGGCGGGCTGATGAGCGCCTGCAACCCGTCCGATGCGGCGGGATAGGTCAGATTATCGAGCCGATATTGCTCCAGCGCCTGCTCGATCGTCGAAATGTCGGCCTTCGCCTTCTCTACGCGCGCGGTGTCCGTCGCCGGGATGACGTTGATCGCCACGATCGTCGCCAGCAGTCCGATGATGACGATCACCACCATCAGTTCGACCAGCGTGAAACCTTCTTCCCCGGATCGCTTGTCCCCGTTCGCCCGAACGGTTGAAATTTTGAACATTCTCTTCTCCTTCAAGCCCCGGTGAGGCTTTGCAGCTGCAGGATCGGCAGCAGGATGGACAGGATGATGACGGCGACGATGCCGCCCATCAGGATGATGATGACCGGCTCCAGCATGGCGAGCGCGGCGGAGGTGAAGCTGTCGAACTCGCGCTCCAGATAGTCGGCTGCGCGCTCCAGCATCGTATCGAGCCGTCCCGCGCTCTCCCCGCTCGCCGCCAGATAGACGAGCAGCGGCGGGAATACGCCCGCGCGCCGCAGCGCCGCCGACAGGCTGCCGCCGCCCCGGATCGCTTCCACGATATCGTCCGACGCCTTGCGCAGCACCCGGTTGTGGACGGTGTTGGCGGTGAGCGACAGACCCTCCATCAACGGCAGCCGGCTCGCCACCATGGTCGAAAGCGTCCGCGCCATGCGCGCCGCGTGAAGATCGCGGATCAGCCGGCCGAGCAAGGGCAGCGCCAGCAGCGTCGCGTCGAACCGGTAGCGGAATCCGTCATTCTTTAGCGCGCGCCAGAACAGCAGTCCCGACAGCGCGATCAGGATCAGCAGCATCCACCAATAGCCGGCGAGGAAGGCGGACAGGCCCATCACCAGACGCGTCAGCAGCGGCAGTTGCTGTCCCACCGTGTCGAACTGCTCCACCACTTTGGGCACCACGAAGATCATGAGTGCGGCGACGACGCAGACGGCAAAGGCGGCGAGCACGCTGGGATAGGCGATGGCGGTCAACACCTTGGACCGGATCACCGCCTGCCGTTCCATCAGGTCGGACAGGCGCTCCATGATCGTGGGCAGGCTGCCGGAGCTTTCGCCCGCGGAAATCATCGCGCGATAGAGCGGCGGGAAGCTCTTCGGCTCCGCACCCAGCGCATCCGCCAGCCGCCGGCCTTCCAGCACCCCACCATGCACCTTTCCCACGATGGCGCGCACATGATCCTTCTCGCTCTGCCGGCCGATCGTGCGCAGCGATTCCTCCAGCGGGCTCACCTGGATCAGCGTGGACAGCTGCCGGGTGAAGAGCGTCAGTTCCTTTGGGCTGAGGCGCGGGGCGCGCAACGACAGGCCGGCCCGCCTGCGCGCGCTCTCGGTCGCCCCCTGCTCCAGCCGCACGATGAACAGCTTGCGCGCGTCCAGCTTGGCGCGCGCCTCCTCGATCGTGCCGGCCTTGACCGATCCGCCCCGCTCCCGACCCGCCGGATCGATCGCCACATAATCATACTCAGCCATCGCCGATGGTTTCCACCTCTGTCGCGTCGCGGCGCGACACGCGGATGGCTTCCTCCGCCGTGGTCTGCCCGTCGCGCACCAGCGCCCGCGCAGCCGACCCCAGATTGGGCGCGTTGAGGAAGGCGTGGCGCGCGATCAGCGATTCGTCCCCGCCGTCGTTGATCAGGCGACGGATCGTGTCGTCCACCCGGATCGCCTCGAACACGCCGATCCGGCCCTTATAGCCGGTGCCGTTGCACTGGTCGCAGCCATGCGCGCGATAGATGATCGTGCCGGGATCGAAGCCCAGCAGCGCGCTTGCCGACTTGTCCGCCTGCACCGGCTCGCGGCAATGCTGGCACAGCCGCCTTACCAGCCGCTGCGCGATCACGGCGCGCAGCGTTGAGGCGAGGAGGAAAGGCTCCACCCGCATGTCCCGCATCCGCGTAATCGCACCCACGGCGTCATTGGTATGGACAGTCGAAAGCACCAGATGGCCGGTCAGCGACGCCTGAACGGCGATCTCCGCCGTTTCGCGGTCGCGGATCTCGCCGACCATCACCACATCGGGATCCTGTCGCAGAATCGCGCGCAACCCAGCCGCGAAGGTCAGGCCCACCTTGGCATTGACCTGCGTCTGGCCGACGCCCTCAATCGCATATTCTACCGGGTCTTCCACGGTCAGAATATTCCGGCTGCCATCGTTGAGCTGGCGCAGCCCGGCATAAAGCGTCGTCGTCTTGCCCGAGCCCGTAGGACCGGTGACGAGGATGATGCCATTGGGTTCGCTCAACCCCTCGCGGAAGATGCGATCGGGCGCGCCGGTCATGCCCAGCAGGTCCAGGTTCATGCCCGCATTCTCCTTGTCGAGAATGCGCAGCACCACGCGCTCGCCCGCCCGGCTGGGCAGCGTGGAAACGCGCACGTCCAGCAGCTTTCCGCCCAGCGACAGGCCGATGCGCCCGTCCTGCGGCACGCGCCGTTCGGCGATGTCGAGCCGCGCCATCACCTTGATGCGGCTGACCACGACCGGCGCCACATGGGGCGGCATCCGCAGCGTTTCGCGCAGCACGCCATCGACGCGCATCCTGACGATCAGGCCGGTTTCATAAGGCTCGATGTGAATGTCGGACACGCCCTGCCGCGCCGCCTCCGCGATGATGCCGTTGATCAGGCGGATGGCCGGCGCGTCGTCTGCGCTGTCGAGCAGGTCGTCGGCGGTCGGAATGTCGGCGGCCAATATGTCCAGCTCGTCCGCGCCGACCTCCAGCGACCCCGCCATGGCCGCCGCGCTGCCTTCCATCGCATAATGGTCGGACAGGTGCCGGTCGAACTGCGCGGGATCCACGAAGCGCACATCGAAGCTGCGCGCCAGATGCCGCCGCACCTCCAGAAGCACGCGCGGATCGCTCCCCTCGCGCACCGCGATTGTCAGCCGCTCGCCCTCAAGCGGCAACATCACCACCCCATGCTTGCGCGCAAAGACATAGGGGATGTCGACGGGACGCGGCGGAACTGAGTGCGGTTCGTCGCTCATCGCTTCGCCTCGCTCGCCGGAATATCGACCGGACGGACGACCCCGCTCGACTGCCGCACCGTGGGTTCGATCACCTGCGCCGGAGCGGCGGCTCCCGCCGGAGGCTGCACCGTCACATCGCCTGGCTGCGGCGCGATCGGCGGGGCCGCGCCCATATAGTCGCGCACCAGCTCGTCGATAGTGGGCTCGGCATCAGGATTGCGCTGCAATTGCATGCCGCGCACATAGCCGTAGCGCTGCTGCGTCAGTTTCTGCGCATCCTCCTTCGACCGCAGGATCGTGGGCCGGATGAAGACCATAAGGTTGGTCTTGCTCCGGCTCTTCGACCGCGACTTGAACAGCTCGCCAATGCCGGGAATGTCGGACAGCAACGGAATGCGCTCGATCGTGCGCCGCTCATTATCGTCCAGCAGCCCGCCCAGCGCCAATATCTCGCCGTCATCGACCGTCACCGTCGTCTCGATCTCGCGCTTGTTGATGATGAGGTCGCTGTTGCTGTTGCTCACCGGCCCTGCGACGCTCGACACTTCCTGCTTCAGGAACAGCTTGATCGCGCCGCCGGTGTTGATCTGCGGCTTCACCTCCAGCTTGATGCCGACATCCTGCCGCTGGACGGTGCGGAACTGGTTGTCGAAATTCTGGCTCAGCGCTTCGCCCGTCGTGATCGGCACCTGCTGGCCCACCAGGATCGATGCCTTCTGATTATCCATCGTCATGACCGATGGGGTCGACAGCAGGTTGCTTTCCGTGTCGGACTTCACCGCATTGATGATCGCGCCGAAAATGCCGTTCTTGCCGATCTGCGTGCCCAGGCCCCCGATGATGCCGGTCGCGCTTTGCAGGCTGTTCACCGCCGCCTGCTGCAGGGTGTTGGCAAGGTCGCCATTCTCGCGCACCTCGGTCGTCGTGCGCGTGCCATCCGGCGCGACCACGGTGGTCGTCGTCGTGCCGAGCTGATTGGCGGCATAGGCACCCGCGATCGTCAGCAGGTTGGGCTGTGCATTGGAATAGTTGGTTGCGGCAAAGCCGGTGGAAGTGCTGCCGATCAGGAACTGCACGCCCAGCTTCTTGGCGGCGGCGTCGCTGATCTCGACGATGATGGCTTCGACCAGCACCTGCTCGCGCCGCGTGTCGATCTGACGGATGGTCTCGCCCAGCATCCGCTGCACGTCGCTGTTTGCCGCGACGATGATCGCATTCGCGCCCTCGTAGCGGGTGACGATGGCGGGACCGCGTGTCGATATGCCGCTGCCGCCCGAACTCGGTGCCGAAGCGGCGACCGGCACGGCGACTTGCGCGGCCGGCGCGGCGCTGCCCTTTGCGGGCGCTGGCGCTTCGGACGTCACAGGTTGCGCCGCCGATTGCCCCACCAGTTGCTGCAACACCGGCAACAGCTTCTCGGCGTCGGCATGTTCGAGCCAGTAGACGCGGATTTCCGTGCCGC
>JACESO010000097.1 GCA_013911745.1 Sphingobium sp.
CCAGCTATGTTTGCACGCCGCGCAGCGGACCTGGCGACCATTGGGGCCGACCGCACTGTCCGGCACGACATAGCGCGTCGCGCAATTGGGGCACACCAGGATCATTTCGCTTCATAATCACGCCAGGGACTCGCACGCAAGCGGCAAGAGGCGGCGCAGCGACATCCTGCGACTCGCGGCTTTGCGCGGGCGGGCTTTACGGCGGCCCGCCCGCTGTGCCATGGCTTGGATATCGGGGACGCAGGGAGCGCGGCGGCGCGATTTTTCAATCTATGTCGGCCATCGTCCAGTTCGAAAATGTCGGCCTGCGCTACGGCCTCGACAGTGAGACGCTTTCCGACGTCAGCTTCTCGCTCGCCAGCGGCGGCTTCTACTTCCTGACCGGCGCGTCGGGCGCGGGCAAGACTTCGCTCCTGAAACTCCTTTATTTGGCCCAGCGGCCCAGCCGGGGCGTCATCCGCCTGTTCGGCGAGGATGTGGTGACCCTGCCGCGCAAGCGCCTGCCCGGCTTCCGCCGCCGCATCGGCGTGGTCTTCCAGGATTTTCGGCTCGTCCCTCATCTGTCCGCTTACGACAATATCGCCCTGCCATTGCGCGTCGCCGGCATGGAGGAAGGGGAAATCGACGCGCCCGTCGCCGAAATGCTGAACTGGGTGGGCCTTGGTGACCGGGGAGAAGCGCGACCCGCGACGCTGTCGGGCGGGGAGCAGCAGCGCGTCGCCATCGCCCGGGCAGTGATCGGCAGGCCTGAGATATTGGTGGCGGACGAGCCGACCGGCAATGTCGATGCAGAGATGGCGAAGCGGCTCCTGACCTTGTTCGAGGCGCTCAATCGGCTGGGCACCACGATCGTCGTCGCCACCCACGATCTGCCCCTGATCGCGCAGGTGTCCGGCGCGCAGATGATGCGATTGGACAAGGGTCGGCTGGCCGATCCCACCGGCACGCTTCGCTACCCGCCGCGCTCGCAGGAGCGTGGGGCGTGACCGGCCGCGCAGGTCGCAAGGCCGCCGTTGCCGCGCGCCACCGCCTGCTTCCGGAAGGCAGGGTGGCTGGCCCCATGCCCTGGATCATCGGCATCATGATGTTCCTGACGGTCTTGTCGGCCGCCGCCGCTTTGGCGATGGCGGCTGCGGTGCGATCGATGAGCGCCGATCTCGCCGGCCGTGCCAGCGTCCAGATTGTGGAAGCGGACGCGGAAACGCGAGCCCGTCTGGCGACGACGGCGCTGCGCCTGTTGCGCGGCAATCCGAATGTCCGGTCAGCCGATCCGGTCGATCCGGCAACGCTGGCCGATCAATTGCGTCCATGGCTCGGCGATGCCGCAACCAACGGCGACCTGCCCGTGCCTGCGCTGATAGATCTCACACTGACGCCCGGCGGCGCGGAAGGCAAGATCGCGGAACTGCGGCGCCGACTGAGCGGTCTCTCCCCCAAAGTGCGGATCGAACCGCATGCGGCCTTTCTCGCGCCGCTCGCTGGCCTCTTGGGCGCCCTGGGCTGGCTTGCGGCCGGCGTTGTCGGGCTGATGGCGCTGGCGACCGGAGCGGTGGTCGTGCTGGCCGCGCGCGGCGCGCATGACAGCCATCGCAGCACCATCGACGTGCTGCACCTGATGGGATCGACAGACGTCCAGATCGCGCGGCTGTTTCAGCGGCGGATCGGTCTCGATGCCCTCTTCGGCAGTGCGCTGGGCTTCGCCTTCGCCGTGCTGGTCATCATCCTCATCGGCCTGCGGCTGTCGGCCGCCGGATCGGACCTGTTGGGCGCGGCGGAGATCGACACGCGCGGCTGGGCGCTGCTCGCGCTGTTGCCGCTGCTCGGAGTCCTGCTCGCCATGCTGGCCGCACGCTGGACCGTGTTGCGCGCCTTGGGGCGGTCGCTGTGATCGTCCGCCTCGCCGCCGTCACCCTGCTCGCCTGGATGTTGGGTTTTGCCTGGTTCGCGATTTTCCTGCCGCAGCCGCTCGACGGACGCGAGACCGACGCCATCGTCGTGCTGACGGGCGGCGCGGGGCGGATCGATCGCGGCCTCTCCCTTCTGGAGGAAGGCGCGGCCAAGCGGATGCTCATCTCCGGCGTCGATCGTTCCGTGCGTCCGGGCGAACTGGCTGCCGAATATGAGGCGCCCGAACGGCTCTTCACCTGCTGCATTACCCTGGGTCGCGAGGCGATCGACACCCGCTCCAACGCGATCGAGACGGCCCGCTGGCTTGACCGGCGCGCCTATCGCACCGTGCGCCTGATCACCACGGACTGGCACATGCGCCGCGCCGCGCTCGAACTGCGGCAGGCGCTGCCCGCGCGCGTCACCATCGTCTATGACGCGGTGCCCAGCCGGCCCAGTTTTTCCGTGCTGCTGCGCGAATATAACAAATATCTGCTTCGCCGCATCGCTGCGCTGATCGGCGTCTGACGGGATCTGGCGATATGGTCACGGCGGTCCGTTCCCTGCTGTTCATGCTCCTATTCTATGTGGGCAGCGTCGGCTTCGTGTTGGCGGCGATGCTCTTCGGCTGGGTCGCGCCGACGGCGGTGCAGCGGATCGCCACGGCTTGGAGCCGCTTTCATCGCGGCTGCGCCCGCTGGCTGCTGGGGCAGAAAGTGGTGGTCGAAGGCGAGCTGCCTCAGGGTCCGTATCTCTATATCGTCAAGCATGAATCGATGTTCGAGACGATCGACATGCTGTGCCTGTTCGACCGTCCGGCTATCGGCGCGAAGCGGGAACTGTTCGATATTCCCTTTTGGGGCGGGATCGCGCGGCGGTACGGCCTGATCCCCATCGAACGCACCGCGGGCGCGAGCGCCCTGCGCACGCTGCGGGCCGCGGCGAAAACGGCGACGGCGGAGGGCCGCGCCATCTGCCTCTTCCCCGAAGGCACGCGTGTGCCGCACGGCGAGCGTCCACCGCTCAAGGCAGGTTTTGCCGGCCTCTACAGCCTGCTGCGCCTGCCTGTCGTGCCGATCGCGATCGACAGCGGCCGGGTTTCGCCGCGAGGGCGGTTCCTAAAACGCTCGGGCGTCATCACCTACAAGGTAGGCGAGATGATCCCACCTGGCCTTGATCGCAAGGATGCCGAGGCGCGGGTCCACGCCGCGATCAACGCCCTCAATCCCTGAGGCCCGTCGCGCTCAGTGCGACCGACCGAAGTCCGGCTTCGCGTCGTCCTGCCCCTCTTCGATGATCGACCGGCGGATCGCGCGGGTGCGGGTGAAGAGCGTGAAGAGCGCATCCCCGTCATTCCAGCGAATCGCCCGCTGAAGCGCCGAGAGATCCTCGGAAAAGCGTTGCAGCATTTCCAGCACGGCATCTTTGTTCGCCAGGAACACGTCGCGCCACATGGTGGGATCGGACGCGGCGATGCGGGTGAAGTCGCGAAAGCCGCCGGCCGAATATTTGATGACTTCGCTGCGGGTCACGTCTTCCAGGTCACTGGCCGTGCCGACGATGGTGTAGGCGATGAGGTGAGGCAGGTGACTGGTCACCGCCAGCACCAGATCATGGTGCGCAGGTTCCATCGTCTCCACCTGAGCCCCCAGCCGGCGCCACAGTTCCGCTACACGCTCCACCGCGGTTGGGTCGGCGTCGTGCGGCGGGGTGACGATCGACCAGCGTCCCTTGAACAGCGTGGCGAAGCCGGCTTCCGGGCCGCTATTCTCCGTGCCCGCTACAGGATGCGCGGGGACGATGCTGTGGTGCGGCAACGCCGTGCTCAGTTGCGCCAGCACGTCCGCCTTGCAGGAACCCACATCGCTGACGATAGCGTCGGCGGGCAGGTCGTCGGCGATCTCGGCAGCGGCGGCGCCCATGGCGCGGACCGGCACGCACAGGATGACAAGGTCAGCGTCCGTCACCGAGGCACCCGCCGTGTCGGTGATGTCGTCGCACAGGTCGATGCGGCGTGCGATATCGCGCACCGCCGGATCGGCGTCATGCCCTGTCACTCGCACTGTCGGCATTTCGGCGCGGATAGCGCGGCAGAGCGAGGAGCCGATCAGTCCCAGGCCGATGATGGTGATGCGGGCAAGGGGCAGCATCGCGTCAGGCCGCCTCCGCCATGGCGCGCAGCTTCGCGGCGACGGCGCGGGTCTGATCCTCCGTTCCGATGGTGACGCGCAGGCCGTTGGGCAAGCCTTGTCCGGGTAGCCAGCGGGTGGCGAAGCCTTCGTCCCACAGCCCCTTCATCGCGGCTTCGGCGGTCAGCGCGCCGTCGAATAGGATGAGCAGGAAGTTAGTCTTGCTCGGCACCGCGCGCAGGCCATGGTTGGAGAGGGAAGCGACTTCGCCCGCGAGCCAGTCGCGCCAGCGCGCATTATGGGCGCGGCTTTGTTCGACCCAGGCGGTGTCGGCGATGGCTGCGATGGCGGCGGCTTGGCCGGCGGTCGTCACGTTGAACGGCGCGCGGATGCGGTGGAGCATGTCGATGACATGGGCCGGGCCATAGCCCCAGCCGATCCGTTCCGCCGCGAGGCCATAGATTTTGGAGAAGGTGCGGGTGACCAGGATATTGGACGCGGTGCGCGCCAGTTCGAGGCCGCCGTCATCCTCGTCCGCGTCCAGATATTCGGCATAGGCCTGATCCAGCACGAACAGGATGTCGGGGCGCAGCCCGGCGTGGAGCCGCGCGATTTCGGCGCGCGACGTCATCGTGCCGGTGGGATTGTTGGGGTTGGCGAGGAAGACGACCTTCGTCCGGTCCGTCACCGCCGCGAGCAGGGCGTCGACATCGGTCGCATAGTCGCGGTCGGGCGCGATGACGGGCGTCGCGCCGACGCGCCGGGCGGCGATGTCATAGACGGAAAAGCCGTAGCGGACATACAGCACCTCATCCCCCGGCCCGGCATAGGCGGAGGCGGCGAGGTGGAGGAGTTCGTCGGACCCTGTGCCGTAAATCACCCGCGCGGGATCGAGATTGTGCGCTGTGCCGATCGCCTCGCGCAACGCCGTGGCGGATGGGTCGGGGTAGGTCGCCATGTCGGCGGTCGCCGCAAGGAACGCGTCGCGTGCGGCCTTTCCGGTGCCCAGCGGATTTTCATTGGCGCTGAGCTTGATGAGGGGACGGCCGTCATCCGCCGCGGCCTTGCCGGGCACATAGGCGGAAATGCCGAGAATCCAGTCCTTGGGAGCGGGTTTGAGAGCGAGATCGGTCATGGCCGGGGCTTTAGCGGGTTCGGGGAGAAAGGCAAAGTCGGCGGCGCATCAGGGGCCGCTCCCGAAGTTCACACCGTAGTCGACGCTTTTCCGCCGAAAACGTCCGCGACGCGCTCGCGACGCTCTCCACATGCTTTCCCGACGCCTCCCCGAAGCGCTCGCGAAGCTTCTCCTCCTATGCGGCTTTTCCTACACGACCGGGGTCAAAAGCGGCCGTCCCGCGAAATGCGCGTCGAGATTGGCGAGCACGAGGTCGGCCATCGCCTTGCGCGTGTGTCGGGTGGCGCTGCCCTGATGCGGCTGCAGCACGACATGATCCATGGCGAGCAGGGCTTGGGGGACATGCGGCTCCTGCGCGAAGACATCGAGCCCCGCGCCGGCGATGCGCCCGTCCGCCAGCGCCGCGACCAGCGCGGCTTCGTCCACCACGCTGCCCCGGCTGATGTTCACCAGCACGCCGTCCGGCCCCAGCGCTTCGAGCATCGCGCCGTCCACCAGCTGCGCCGCTTCCGGCCCGCCGGAGGTCGCGACCATGATGACGTCGCACTGCCGCGCGAAGTCGATGCGGTCGGCGACGTAGCGATAGGGCGCGCCCGTCGCTTCCCGGCGGTTATGGTAGAGGATCTCGCCCGCCACCGGCTCCAGCCGCCTGGCGATCGCCCGGCCGATGCGGCCGAGGCCCAATATGCCGATGCGCGATCCCGTCACCCGGCCCGACAGGGCAGGCATTTCCCCGCGCGCCCAAGCGCCCGCGCGCACCAGCCGGTCGTTGGCGGCGATGTTGCGGACGGTGGCGTAGAGCAGCCCCACGGCAAGGTCCGCCGTATCGTCGGTCAGCACGTCGGGCGTGTTGGTGACGCGGATGCCCTTCGCGCGGGCATGGTCGACATCGACCTTGTCGTAGCCGACGGAAAATAGCGCGATCATCTCCAGCCGTGGCAACGCGTCCATGATTGCGGCAGGCGCGCCGACCGATCCGAAGCTGACCAGCGCGCGCGATTGCCGCACCTCGTCCGGCAGGGCGGACAGGTCGGCGTCCGCCGCCAGCCGGTGGAGCGTGAAGCGGCGGCCCAGCTCGCCGTCCAGATAGGGATTGAGATGGCCGTAGCCGAGGACGGGGGGCTTGCCATGCGGCGGGGGGATATCGGTCATCGCGTCGCTGTAGCGGCTGGTGCTTCGTGAAGCCAGAATGTCGGCCCAGATTGACAGCGAGCCGCGCCGGTCCTAGCCCCGCGCCATCATGGCGAGCCTCCCGTCCAGCGAAGACAGCCGTTTCGGCCTGCGCCGGCAGGCGCGCCTGACCGCGCCGCTGCACCTGTCGAGCGGGGCGAGCCTTGGCCCGGTGGACATCGCCTACGAAACCTATGGTGCGATGAACGCGGACAAGTCCAACGTCATCCTGATCTGCCATGCGCTGACCGGCGATCAATATGTAGCTTCCGACCATCCCGTCACTGGCAAGCCCGGATGGTGGTGGCGGCTGGTGGGAGAGGGCAAGCCGGTCGATCCCGCCCGCCATTTCATCATCTGCTCCAACGTCATCGGCAGCTGCATGGGATCGTCCGGCCCCGCCAGCATCGATCCCGTGACGGGCGATCCCTTCGCCATGCGCTTTCCGGTGCTGACCATCGCCGACATGGTGCGCGCGCAGGCGGCGCTGCTCGACCATCTGGGGGTGGAGCGGCTGAAGGCGGTGATCGGCGGATCGATGGGGGGGATGCAGGCGCTGACCTGGCCCACCCTGTTTCCCGACCGCGTGGAAAGCTGCGTCGTGATCGCTTCCACCGCGCGGCACAGCGCGCAGAACATCGCCTTCCATGAAGTCGGGCGGCAGGCGATCATGGCCGATCCGAACTGGCGCGGGGGCGATTATTATGCGGACGGACAGGCGCCGGTCGCGGGCCTTGCGGTGGCACGCATGGCGGCGCACATCACCTATCTGTCGGAAGCGGGGCTGACGGAAAAATTCGGCCGGCGGCTGCAGGCACGCGACGCAAAGACCTTCGGCTTCGACGCCGATTTCCAGGTGGAAAGCTATTTGCGGCATCAGGGGTTGAGCTTCACCGACCGGTTCGACGCCAACTCCTATCTCTACATCACCCGCGCGATGGACTATTACGACATTGCCGAGGATCATGGCGGATCGCTCGCCATGGCGTTCGCGGGCACGAAGGCGCGCTTCTGCCTCGTCAGCTTCGATACCGACTGGCTCTATCCGACCGCGGAATCGCGGATCATCGTCCATGCGCTGAACGCCAGCGGCGCGCAGGCGAGCTTCGTCGAACTGTCCAGCCCGTTCGGCCATGACGCCTTCTTGCTGGAATGTCCGGAGCTGAACCGGGTGGTGGACGGCTTCCTGCGCGGCGGGCGGGCGTGAGCGCGGCGCTGCGTCCCGACCTGGCGCTGATCGCGCGCACCGTGCGGACGGGCGCGCGGGTGCTGGATGTGGGGTGCGGCGACGGCGCGCTGATGGCGGCGCTGCGCGACAATGCGGGGGCGGATGCACGCGGGCTGGAGATCGACGGATCCAACGTCGCGGCCGCCGTGGCGCGCGGGCTTTCCGTGGTTCAGGGGGACGCGGACACCGACCTTGGCTATTATCCCGACGCCAGTTTCGACTATGCGATATTGAGCCAGACGCTTCAGACGACGCGGCGGCCCGATCTGGTGGTGGAAGAATTGCTGCGCATCGGCGCGCAGGCTTTCGTGTCCTTTCCCAACTTCGCGCACTGGCGCGGGCGGCTGTCGCTGATGTGGGGCGGGCGGATGCCGGTGACCCGGCTGCTGCCGGACACATGGTATGACACGCTCAACATCCACCATGTGACCGTCGACGATTTCCGCGCGCTGGTGAAGGATCGCGGCTGGCATATCGACGGGCAGTGGTTCCTGAAGGGCGACCGCGAAACGACCCATGCGAACGCCAATCTGTTCGCAGAACATGCGGTGTTCCTGCTGCGGAAATAGGCAGGCTCAGGATCGCGGGTCAGGAGCGCGGCGCGACGCGCAGGCCGAAGGTCGCGCGGTCGAGCGGCGTCGTCCGGCGGCGCGGCGGTTCCGGCTGGACGCGGCCGACGCCTTCGGTCAGCGCTGCTGCATAGACCGGCCGGTCGGGCGCACCGGGCTTCGCAGCCGCGCGCATCAGTTGTTCGACTGCTACCGGCTCATCGAAGGCGACGCCGAAATAGCGGTCCGACACCCACGCGACGCGTGCAGCAATTTCCAGGTCGCCCCGGGACAGCAGGATGGCCGTGCCCACCGGCGGGGCCTTGCCCTCGATCTTCGCGCCGCCTTCCGACAGGTTGCGGATCCGCACCGTCTGCATGGACGCGCTCTGTTGCTGGCTGTCCATCGCGGCGTCGATGAAAACGCTCGATCTTTTGGGGCGCGGGGGCTGGTCCGTCATGTGGCTCGCCTTGGCTTCGCCATGATAATGCATGGGTCGATCGGAGGTTTCCTCCGCCGCGTCAAGTCAGCTCCGCCACCCTCTGTCCGATCCGGCGCAATTCATCGACGAAGCGGGCGCGCTCCTCGGCGCGCCGGCCCTCGTCGGGCAGGCGGAGGAGATAGCTGGGATGGACCGTCACCCACCCTTCCGCACCGCTTTCCAGAGGGATAGCCGCACCCCGGCTGCGGCTGATGGTCACCGCCTTGCCCAGCATCGCGCGGGCGGCCGACGCGCCGAGCGCGACGATCAGCCGGGGCCGGACAAGATCGATTTCCTGTCCCAGCCACCAGCGGCAGGCCTGGATCTCGCCCGCATCAGGGGACTGATGCAGCCGCCGCTTGCCGCGCCGTTCGAACTTGAAATGCTTGACTGCATTGGTGACGTAAGCGGCGGCCCGGTCTACGCCGGCCTGCTCAAGCGCCTGATCGAACAGCTGGCCTGCCGGGCCGACGAAGGGACGGCCGGCCAAATCCTCCTGATCGCCCGGCTGTTCGCCGATGAAGAGCAGCGGCGCGTCGAGCGGACCTTCGCCGAACACGGTCTGGGTGGCGTCCTGATAGAGCGGGCAGCGGGTGCAGACCATCGCCTCCTCGCGGATCGCGGCCCAGACGGGGGCGACGTTGCCGCGCTGCACCGGTGGGGTTTGGGACGGCGTTGGCTTTCGCGGCTTTTCGGGCAGAGGTGTGGTCGCGATCATGGCTGCCTCCCGCGCCTGCGCGCCGGCGATGAGGTCGGGGATGAGCGCGGCTTCAGGCAGGTTGCGCCAATATTTTTTTGGCATTTCCGACAGCATCGCGCCGGTCTTGAGCCGGGCCGGATTGAAGATCGCGGCATAATAGCCCTTCCACAAAGCCTCGACCGGGTCGCCCTCCGGCGCATCGGCGCGGCTAGCGCCCGGTCCTTCGCTCAACGTCTGAGCGTCCCAATGGATGCTGATGTCCGGCGTCAGTATGGACCAGCGCATCGCGGCGAAGCGACGGACGAAGAAGCCGGCATTGGCGCGCACGATATGATGGTCGGGCTCGAACCAGGCGACGAAGCGGGTGTGGCCGTCCGCCTCCACCTCGCGGAAGCGGACGAAGGCGCGCATCTTGTGGATGTCGCGGCGCACCGCCTTCGCCAGCCCGTCGATGCGTCGGAGGAGCGGGTCCGCCTTGTCCTCCATCGCGCCCGGACGGTCGCGCACCTGGACCAGCAGCGCATAGAGCAGCGCGAAGCGTTCGGCGTCGCTGTGGAGGATCGCGCTCTCGGCAAGATCAACGAAGGCGCGCGGGACGGAAAAGGCGGCGCGCAGCGGCTCGGGCGGGAGGGGGTCTGCCGCGAAGAGGTCGGCGGGGGTGTCACCGACCTGCCAATGC
>JACESO010000098.1 GCA_013911745.1 Sphingobium sp.
ACCGCGCCCTTGCCGAAGGCGAGCTGGGCAATGTCGGAGTCGACACCCTTTTCCTGCGCTGCCATCGCCACGGCCTGGGGCCGCCAGCCGTCGAACGCGGCGTGGCGCGGCAGGACGGGGGCCAGCAGGACGCGGATTTCGTCCAGCGTCAGGTCATGCATGTCGCTCATGCCCGACAATCTAGGCCCGCGTGGGCAGGCGCACAAGCACCAGCGCGATCGACACCGCCACGGCGCCCCAAAGATCCGCGACGCTCAGCCATTCGTCGAACAGCAGCCAGCCAAGCAGCGCTGAAACGGCCGGTTGCACCAGCAGGCTGAGCCCCAGCACCAGCGGCGAGAACCAGTTGATGGCGTATGTCAGCAGCCCCTGCCCAATTACCTGGCTGGAGAGGGCCAGCACGACGACCCAGGTCCAGTCGCCCGGCATCGTCCGTTCGCCCATCAAGAGCGCGGCGGCGAGCAGCGGCGGCGCGCCGGCCGCGCTGGCGAGCGCCAGCACCGACCAGCTGTCGAGCGTCTTGCGCGCGTCCTGGATGACCAGCAGATAGGCGGTGTAGAGCAGCCCGGCGAGCAAACAGAGCAGGTCGCCATGGAGGTTGCGCGGCGAAAGTTCATAGCTGCCGCCCATCAGGATCGCCGCGCCCACGCTGGCCAGGAGGAGGGCGGCGACCTGGAGCGGGGCGGGGCGCTGCCGCAGCACGATCATGCCCCAGAGCGGCAGGGCGAGCGCGCTGGCATTGCCGAACAGCGTGGAATTGGCGACCTTTGTATGAGCGATGCCAAGGTGCCAGCTGGCAAGGTCGGCCGCGAACAGCAGGCCGGCGATCGCCATCATCGTCCATTGGGCGGGCCGCAATCCCGCGCGCCGCACGCCGGGCATGGCCAGCACGGCGAGGATGGGCAAAGCCAGCGCCAACCGCCAGAAGGCCGCAGCCATGGGGCCTACGTCGGTCAGCCGGACCAGCACCGGGCCAAGCGCCAATATGATATTGGCAAGGATCAGCGCCGGGAACGCGAAGCGGGGAGCGGGCATTATGGGGGCAGGGGTTGACGACGGCATGCAGGCTCCCTAGCTGGCTTTTCGCACCAAGTCCCGTTGCAATATGCAACTTTATTGATCCTGTGCGTAGGGAGATTTTCGTGACGACGCTGTTCGATCCCATCCAGCTTGGCGCGATCCACGCGCCCAACCGCATCCTCATGGCGCCGCTGACCCGTGCGCGCGGAACGCGGGACCATGTGCCGACGCCTTTGATGGCGGATTATTACCGCCAGCGCGCGTGCGCGGGCCTCATCATCAGCGAGGCGATCGGCATTTCGCGGCAGGGCTTGGGCTGGCCGTTCGCCACGGGCCTGTGGAATCAGGAACAGGTCGACGGGTGGAAGCGCGTGACCGATGCCGTTCACGATGCGGGCGGGCGGATCGTCGCGCAGCTCTGGCATATGGGCCGCATGGTCCACAGCAGCGTCACCGGCGAGCAGCCCGTCGCGCCCAGCCCGGTCGCCGCGCCGGGCCATGCGCACACCTATGACGGCAACAAGGATTATGAGACGCCCCGCGCGCTGGAGGTATCCGAAATCCCGCAGCTGCTCGACAGCTATGCGACCGCCGCGCGCAATGCGATCGCCGCCGGCTTCGACGGGGTGCAGCTGCACGCCGCCAACGGTTATCTGATCGACGAATTCCTGCGCAATGGCGTCAACCAGCGCGACGACGATTATGGCGGCAGCGTCGAAAACCGCGTCCGCCTGCTGCGCGAAGTGGTCGGCACGCTGACCAGCGCGGTCGGCGCGGACCGCACCGCCGTGCGCCTGTCGCCCAACGGCGATACGCAGGGAACGGACGACAGCGACCCCGCCAGCCTCTTCCCGGTGGCGGCGCAGGCGCTCGACGCGCTGGGCATCGCCTTCCTGGAACTGCGGGAATTGAAGCCGCACGGCACCTATGGCGCGAGCGATGTGCCCCGGCTGTCGCCGGTCATCCGCCAGCATTATAGCGGACCGCTGATCCTCAACAGCGACTATACGGCCGACAGCGCGCAGGCTGACCTGGATGCGGGCTTGGCGGACGGCATCGCCTTCGGCCGGCCGTTCATCGCCAATCCCGACCTGGTCGATCGCCTGCGCACCGGCGCGCCGCTCAATATGTGGGATCCCAAGACCTTCTACACGCAGGGTGCGGAAGGTTATACCGACTATCCGGCGCTCGAACAGGTGGCGTAAAGACGCGGCGGGGCTCTTACGGGAGCCCCGCCATCCCGTCAGGCGATGCCGAACTTTTCGCGCAGGGCCAGCATGGCGACGGCGGCCTTAGCCGCTTCGCCGCCCTTGTCCTTCTGATCGGGGCGGGCGCGCACCAGCGCCTGTTCCTCATTCTCGACCGTCAGGATGCCGTTGCCGATAGCGATGCCGTCCATGCTGAGTGCCATGAGACCGCGCGCGCTTTCATTCGATACCACCTCGAAATGATAGGTTTCGCCGCGGATCACCACGCCGATCGCGACGAAGCCATCATAGCGGCCCGTTTCCGCCGCCAATGCCACCGCGCCCGGTATCTCCAGCGCGCCCGGCACGGTCACAACCTCGTAACGGTGACCGCCCTCGTCCAGCGCGGCCTTGGCGCCTTCGATCAGCAGGTCGTTGAGATGGTCGTAGAAGCGCGCCTCGACGATCAGGAATTTGGCCATGAATAGGGATCCTTACAGTTCGATCGGGCGCTGCCCCACCACGGACAAGTCGTAGCCGTCAAGCGCGACAAGGCTGGGATGGGTATTGGTAAGCAGGATCATGTCGTGCACGCCGAGTTCCGCGAGCAGCTGCGCGCCCACGCCATAGTTGCGCAGTTCGTCCATGCCGGCCGGGGCTTGCCCGGATTTGGCCTTCACGCAGCGACTGACGAAATCGCCGTCCTCGTTGCCGGTCAGGATGACGATGAGGCCCGCGCCTTCGCGGCCGATGATCTCCATCGACTTGGCCAGCAGGTCGCTGCGCTGCCCCACCGCGCCATAGACATCGTCCAGCAGCGACAGCTGATGCATGCGCACCAGGGTCGGCTGGTCGGGGACGACATGGCCCTTCTGCAGCACCAGCTGCTCGCTGTGGGTCGCCTTGTTGTAGAAGCTGATCGCTTTCCATTCGCCGCCCCATTTGCTGGTGAAGGCGGTTTCGGCGCGCCGTTCGACCATATGGTCGTGGCGGCGGCGATAGGCGATGAGATCGCGGATAGTGCCGATCTTCATCTTGTGCTTCTGCGCGAAGGGGATGAGGTCGTCGAGCCGGGCCATGGTCCCGTCGTCCTTCATCACCTCGCAGATGACGCCGGACGGGTTGAGGCCGGCAAGCCGGGCGACGTCCACCGCCGCTTCGGTATGGCCGGTGCGGACGAGCACGCCGCCATCCTTCGCCACCAGCGGAAAGACATGGCCGGGCGTCACGATGTCGGCGCGCCCTTTCGACCCGTCGATCGCGACGGAGATGGTGCGGGCGCGGTCGGCGGCGGAAATGCCGGTTGTGACGCCCTCGCGCGCCTCGATCGACACGGTGAAGGCGGTTTCGTGCCGCGTGCCGTTGTTGCGGCTCATGAGGTCGAGGCCGAGATGCTCGACGCGGTCCTTGGTCAGGGCGAGGCAGATGAGGCCGCGACCATGCGTCGCCATGAAGTTGATCGCGTCGGGCGTCGCCATCTGCGCAGGGATCACGAGGTCGCCCTCATTCTCCCGATCCTCGTCGTCGACCAGGATGAACATGCGGCCGTTGCGCGCTTCGTTGATGATTTCTTCAGGGCTGGCGAGCGCGGTGCCGCCTTCGCGCTTCAGCAGATAGGCCTCCAGCTTGCCCAGCGTGTCGGCGGTCGGGTTCCAGTCCGACTCGCCCAGCTTGCGCAGCGAATTGGCGTGGAGGCCGGCGGCGCGGGCAAGGCCGGACCGGGACATGCCGCCTTCGGTGACGAGGCTGCGGACGGTATCGAGAAGCAGGGATGACATGGGCAGGACTCCTTCCCTCTGGCGGGAATGGAGCGCATATCACATTGCAATGTGATTAAATCAAGGCCGAATCACATTGTGCGGGCGCGAACGGTCTGCATCCGGTCGAGATAGCGGGCCAGCACGTCGATCTCCAGATTGACCTTCGCCCCTTCGGCCAGCCGCCCGAGCGTCGTCACGTCCCAGGTGTGCGGGATCAGGTTGACGGAGAAATGCGCGCCGCCCTCCACATCGCGCACCTCGTTCACCGTCAGCGACACGCCATCCACGGTAATGCTGCCCTTGGGTGCGATCAGCGGCGCAAGCGCGGCGTCCACGGCAAAGCCGACGCGGTGCGAGTCGCCTTCCGGGCACACGCCGACCACGGTGCCCAGGCCATCGACATGGCCGGTCACGATATGGCCGCCCAGCTCGTCGCCGACTTTCAGCGCGCGCTCCAGGTTCAGCCGCCCGCCCTCGGCCCAAAGGCCCGGCGCGGTGCGCGCCACGGTCTCCGCGGACAGGTCGACCGCGAACCAGTCCGCGCCCTTTTCAACCACGGTCAGGCAGGCGCCCGAACAGGCGATGGACGCGCCGATCGCCACGCCGTCCATCTCGTAGCCGCAACCGATGACGAGGCGCAGGTCGCCGCGCTGCTCATGGGCGCGGATCGTGCCGATGTCGGTGATGATGCCGGTGAACATGGATCGATCCTGTACGGTGAAGGTGGCGCGTGATCTAAGCGCTCCGAACCCGCTCGTAAACCTCCAGCCGGTCGACGCCCAGCACGCGCGTGTCTATCATGCGCCAGCGGCCATGCGCTTGGCCCAGATCGGCAAGGCCGATGTCGCCGATCCCCGCCAGCCCGTCGCCGATGAGGATCGGTGCGCGGTAGAGCAGCAGCCGGTCGACCAGGTCCGCGCGCAGGAAGGCCGCCGCCGCGGCCGCGCCTCCTTCGACCAGCAGATGATCGACGCGGTCCAGGGTGGCGATCTCCTCCGGCGCTGCGATGCAGCCCCACCCGGCCGGCGCGTCGCCATGCGTAAGCAGCAGGCGGCGCGGGGAGCGATCTTCCAGGCCCGGCAGGCGCACGTCGAGGCGGGGCGCATCGGCGCGCAGCGTGCCGCCGCCCACCAGGATGGCGTCGTGCCGCGCCCGCTCCATATGGGCGTGCGCGCGTGCGTCAGGTCCGGTAATCCACCGGCTGGAACCGTCCGCCAGCGCGATCCGCCCGTCGAGCGAGAGGCCGAGCTTCAGCGTCACATGCGGCCGGCCCAGCATCTGGCGCAGCACGAAGCCGCCCATCGCGCGCGCCGCCTCCTGCGCCATCAGGCCCATCTCGACCGCGATGCCGCGGTCGCGCAGCCAGGCGGCGCCCTGTCCGTCGGTGCGCGGGTCGGGATCGCGCAGGGCTATGACGACGCGGGCGACGCCGGCGCGCGCCATCAGGTCGGCGCAGCGCGGCCCGCGCGGCGACAGGTGGAAACAGGGTTCCAGCGTGACATAGGCCGTCGCCCCCCGCGCCCGGTCCGACGCCTGTTCCAGCGCCTGCGCCTCGGCATGGGGGCGGCCGCCCTTCTGCGTCCAGCCGCGTCCGACCACGCGGCCGTTGCGGACGATCAGGCAGCCGACGTTGGGATTGGGGGTGGAAAGGCCCCGCCCGCGCCCGGACAGGGCGATGGCGGCGGCCATGTAGCGCCGGTCGTCGGCGGGAGAATGGTTCAGGGCTGGGCCACGCCGGCCTTGGCGTCCTTCTGCGCCGATTCGGCCTTGGCCAGCCGCTCGTCCAGCATCGCGTCGATTGCCTTCACCGCTTCCTTGCGCTTGGCGGTGTTGCGCTTTTCCTCGTCACGCCATTCGATGCCGAAGGCGTCGGCATAGCCCTGCATCTTCTGCTGCTGCCTGACCAGCGCCGCCTCGCGCTTGGCGAAGTCGATCTTCTGCTGGAGGATGATCGCCGCGTCGGAGCGGTTGGCGTCCCAGCTTTCGACATAGATGATCTTGTTGCGGGTCGGCATGGTGTTGGTGTTCGCGTCGATCACGAAGGTCCACACGATGACCCATGTCAGCGCGACCGACAGGCCGAGCAGCGGCCATTTATGCTGCCGCTGCTGCCGGAAATAGCTCCAGAAATCGCCGAGCGCGCTCTTGGGAGAAACGGGACGGGGAAAGATCGCCATGCGGCCCATATAGGCGATGGCGGCCCCGGATGCAAAAGGGGTCATGCGGGCGTCTCCTGACGGAGGCGGGCCGCGCCACCGGGGCGCGGCCTGCGGGGCTATCGATCGGTCAGGGTGAAGCGCACCGTCAGCACCTTGGTGGAGGAAACCGCCACGCCATCGCGCGTCGCGGGACGGAAGCGCCACTGGCGCAGAGCGTGGCGCTGCGTCGCCAGCCAGAAGCTGTCGTCTGTGGCGCTGATCTTTTCGATCGCGGTGACGCGCCCTTGCGCGCTGATGCTGACGCGTACCGTGACCTTGCCCTCCATCCCTTGCCGGATCATCGTGCCGGGATAGTCAGGCTGGAAGCCGGGCAGCGCGCGCGGATCGATCTGCGCCTCGGTCAGAACAGGATCGGGGATCGGCGGTGGGGGGACGTAGGGATCGACCGGTTTGAGCGAATCGCCGGGATCGCTCGTGCCGGGAAAGACGGGATTGGTGGGCAGCGTGATGACGGGATCGGTGGCGGTCGGCGGTTGCGGCCGGGACGTCTGCGGCGTCTTGGTGTCGACCGGCTGGTCGGGCGTGATTTCCGGCGGTGGCGCGTCTTCGGGAACCGGATAGGTTTCGATCGGCGGGGAAGGGCGGACGATGTCGATCACTTCCTTTGGCAGCAGCAGGAATCCGCCCACCAGCAGCGCATGGACGGCAATCGTGCCGCCCAGTCCCAGCGGCGACCTGCGCGCCGCGCCATAGCGGGATCGTCCATCAGCGCCTGTCGTCTGTAGCCCCATGAGTCGCATCATTCGGCTCCTCTTTATCTGTTGGCATCCTCTCCTTCTCGCACGCCGCCGACCAGCCGGTCCGAGGCTGCGATGAAATGATACAACATCATTCTATGATATGTTGCAACATTAATTTTGTATGAGCATCGGACGGCGGATGGCGCAGGTCGAGGAACCGCGCTTTGCGGCTGCGTTCGGCTGTCCATTTCGCTGTCTCGATATTTGTCGCTATAGCAGCGTATCGATCATGTGGATCGCCAGGCCGACCAGCCCGCCGACCAGCGTGCCGTTGATGCGGATATATTGGAGGTCGCGGCCCACCGCCTGTTCCAGCCGGGTCGTCACCGTGCCGGCGTCCCAGCCGCGCACCGTATCGCTCACCAGGCGGACGATGGCGTCGCCATAGCTGGCCGTCGCGCCCACCGCCGCGCGGCGCACGAAGCGGTTGATGACGATCCGCAGCCGCGCTTCCTGTTGCAGCGTGCCGCCCAGCGCCCGCAGCGCTTCGCCGAACCGTCCCGCCATCGCCTTGCCCGGATCGCGGACGGCGCGCAGCAACCCGGCGCGCGCCTGTTCCCACATGCCCTCGATCCAGCGCTGCATCGCCGGATTGTCGAGTATCTCGTCGCGCACCTTCGCGACCTTCGCCTTCATGTCGGGATCGAATTGCAGGTCGGCGGCGAGCTTCGCCATTCCTTCTTCGGCCTTGAGGCGAAATCCATGCTCCGGGTCGGCAGCCATGTCGGCCAGCATCTTTCGCAGGCCGGACAGGATCGCATTGGCGAGATTTTCGTCCAGCCCCGTCCAGCGCAGCACCTTGCCTGCGCGTTCGTGGACCATCTGGCGGATCAGATGCTCGTTCGCTTCCAGCGCCCGGTCTGCCCAGCCGATCACCGCATCCATCACCGGCGCGTGGCGGCCGTCGCGCATCGCCGCCTCGATCGCCTGGCCGATCAGCGGCGCCATGTCGATGGCGCGCAGCCGCTGGCCGATTGCGCCCTTCACCATGCCGCCCAGCCGTTCCTGGCCCAGAGCCTCCAATATGTCGGCGGCAAGGCGCGACGCGCCCTCGCGCAATCGTCCATCGCCGCCGGAGGGACTGGCGAGGAAGCGGCCAGCGGCGGCGGCGACATCCATGTGCCGCATCCGCCGCGCGACCACCGCGGGGGTAAGGAAATTGTCGCGCAGGAACACCGCCAGCGTGTCGCCGATCCGGTCCTTGTTGCGGGGGATGATGGCGGTGTGGGGAATGGGCAGGCCCATCGGATGGCGGAACAGCGCAGTGACCGCGAACCAGTCGGCCAGGCCGCCGACCATCGCGGCCTCGGCGAAGGCCTGAACGAAGCCGATGGCGGGGTGGAGATGGGCGGCGGCGCGTGCGGCGGCGAACAGCGCCGCCATGGCGATCAGCATGCCCGTCGCCACCAGCCGCATCCGCCGCGCCGGATGCGGCTGGACGGCGGAGGCGGAGCGGGGCAGGCGGAGCAGCGTCATGACCGTCAAACGGTTACGCGGCCGTTTCGTTCAGGCAAGCCCGATCTTTCGAGCGACCCTGTTGAAGGTCATTCGGCCGGCTGGACCGTGCCGCCATGCTTATGCTCGGGCTTGTAGGTCAGAAGACCGCGGCCGAGCTTCGGACCGATCCAGCTTTCGAGGCCAATCGCCAGGCTGAACACCGCCGGCACGATCACCAGCGTCAGCAGCGTGGACAGGATGAGGCCGCCGATCACCGTGATGCCCATGGGTGCGCGCCATGCCGCGTCGCCCGACAGCGAGAGGGCGGTGGGAACCATGCCCGCGACCATCGCGACCGTGGTCATGACAATCGGCTGGGCGCGCTTGTGCCCGGCATCGATGATCGCCGCTTTCTTCGGCACGCCCTTCTCCATCTCCTCCAGCGCGAAATCGATGACGAGGATCGAGTTCTTGGCGACGATGCCGAGCAGCATGAGGAGGCCGATGAACACCGGCATCGACAGCGGCTGGCCGGCGATGTGCAGCGCGATCGCGCCGCCCAGCGGGGCGAGCAGCAGCGAACCCAGGTTCACGAAGGGCGGCATGATCCGCTTATAGAGCAGCACCAGCACCGCGAGCACCAGGAGTACGCCCGAAAAGACCGCGATGACGAAATTCTGAAGCATCTCCATCTGCCACTTGGCGTCGCCCGCGTTGATCTTCTGCACGCCCTGGAGGCGGCCCTCGTTGATGGCCTTCATCGTCGGCAGCGCGTTGATCTTGGTCGTGGCCTGGCTGGTGACGAGGCCAGGGGCGAGGTCGGCGCCCACGACGACGCGGCGGATCTGGTTGTAGCGGCGGATCTGCGTCGGCCCCGCGCCGAAGCTGATGTCGGCGACCACGCGCAGCGGCACGGTGCCGCCCGACACGGTCGGCACGGGCATGTTCTGGATGGTGCCGATGTCGCGCCGGCTGTCCTCCGACAGGGCCACGCGGATCGGGATCTGGCGGTCGGACAGCGAGAATTTGGCGACATTCTGGTCGATATCGCCGATCGTCGCGATGCGGATCGACTGGCTGAGCGCCGAGGTGGTCACGCCCATGCTGGCGGCCAGGTCCAGACGGGGCTTGATGATGATTTCCGGCCGCTGCATGTCGCCCTGCACGCGCGGATCGCGCAGCTCACGCAGCCCGGCCATTTCCTTGACCAGCTGGTTGGCGGTCCGTTCCAGCAGCGCCGGATCGTCCGATCCGAACATCATGATGACATCGCGGCCGAAGCCGCCGCCGGACTGCGACTGGAAGTTCACGCGAGCGTCGGCGATGGTCTGGAATTTGGGCGCGACCTTGCGTTCCCATTCCACCGAAGATAGCGGCCGGTCCTTTTTCAGCGTCAGGAAGATGTCGGCACTGGTCGGATTGATGTCGGCAAAGGCGGCGTCCACCGTGTCGGTGTCGGCGGCCAGCAGGTCGGCGACCTTGCGCGTGACGGCGGTGGTCTGCGCCAGCGTGCTGCCCGGCACCGTCTCGATCTTCACC
>JACESO010000099.1 GCA_013911745.1 Sphingobium sp.
CTTTTTCCCGCCCGGTTTAGCAGAAATCGGGACGGCGAAGCGACAGCGGCGCGCCGCCCGCGCGCCGCCAAGGTCACACCCGCGCGCCCCCAGCGTCACGGCGGCGCGACAGCTTCGCGACGGGGTGCGAGAGGGGGCGGCGGCGTGGGGGTTGGGGTGCGCATCCCTGCCATTGGATCAGGAACGGGCGCTGTAGGACAGGAAGATTGCGACGTTGAGTAGCGATCCGGCGTGGGCGTTCGATGGGCTTGTCCGGGACGACCAATATCAGTCGATAGCGGACCGGCAGCGCCCTGGATCACAGGAGATACCAGCTCCCCTTTTCTCTCAATCGGTCGTTGGGTCGGAGCCGATGTCCATGTCGACACTGGTGCCGGATATTTGACCCGGCCTGCACGCCTCTTCGAGCACCCATCGATTGCGCCCCTGATGCTTCGCCTCGTAGAGGGCCGCGTCCGCCGCCGCATAGAGTTCGGCGAATGACGATCGATTATCGGCATTGGCGATGCCGATGCTTATGGTTACTTCTCCCCCGGTCCCTTCGACGAACGTCCGGTTCTTCCTGGCGATGCCGGAACGCAGCCGTTCGGCCACGATGGTTGCTTCGTCAGGCCCGCTGGCCTCGATCAGGGCCATGAATTCTTCGCCGCCGATCCGGCCGAACAGGTCATTATCCCGCAAGAGCGCCCGCGCATCGTGCGCTATGTCGGTCAGCAGCCGATCACCTACGAGATGGCCGTAGCTATCATTCACGCGCTTGAAGTGATCGATATCGATCACGAGCATGTAGAGCCGGCGCGGGTTGTGCAGCATCAACCGTTGTTCCACATCCTGAACGATGCGCCGACGGTTCGGAACACCGGTAAGCGTGTCGCAGTCAGCCAGTCGGCTTAGCTCCAGGTTGGCGCGATGCAGTTGGTCGGTACGCTGCGCGACCTGCTGCTCCAGATCCCGATGCGCGCCTGTGAGCTTGTCAGCCATGTCATCGAAATCGTGCGCAAGCTGCTCCACTTCGTCGCGTCCGGTTTTGGTGCGGGATGAAGGAACGGCCATCGTTTGGAAGCGCTGACTCAATGCTCGGGTGCGGTCGGTCAGTTGCGCGAGCGGTTTCCCGACATAGCGTCGGATAAGCAGACTGATAGCGACGACCTGAAGCAAAACACAAAGGATGGCGGTGATCGCGACGCGCGCAACGGCGCGCACGGCCCCCGATTGTATTACCGCGTCATTCTGGATGGTCAGTATATACCAGCCAGGAGTGCCAATCCTGCGCATCGACACATGCGCGCCCAACTGCGGCACATGGCCTAAAAAGGAGCCGCTGGCGTTGCTGCGGATGAACTGCCACAAAGCCTGAAGCTCTGGATTTCGCGTACTCCTGAGATCCAGCAGCTGCTCCGGTGCGGCCTTGCTTTGATGCGTATAGCGCGGGTGCCGGATCAACATCCCTTCGCCAGAAACAAGCACCGTGTCGGTTGAAGGCAGAGCCTGCAATTCATCGGCTGACAGCAGGTCATCCAGCAAAAGGCTTGTTCCCCAGGTTCCGATGTGACGCCCGTTCCAATCGACAGGAGTCATGCAGCCCGTCGTCCAGGTTTTTCCCGACTTGTCGTATAAGATGTGAACCAGGGGGGTGCAGCGGGTGGATCGAGACGGATTTAGCTCAGGCGTGCTGATCTTCGCGAATGTCTCCTGCTGGAAATCGAGGTTGCCGGGCGCTTTCTTGCGATAGAAGCCCAACCGGTCCGCGCGGTCGGGCGCGAACATGATGAGCGTGTTGCCCGGCGTGAAGAAATACAGGCTTTTCAGGTCGGGGCGGATGCCCTCTCCCACTGCGTGCGCCACGCGCGTGGCACGGAGGATGAGCGCGCGCTGGCGGGCATCCGGTTCCTCCCTGATATAGGCGCCTACCCCGCGAACATAACCGAACGGGGTCTGGCCTCCATCAAACAACAAGTCCGCACTTCGACGCCCTCCGCGATGGTCGCGCGGAAAGAGGGTGTCGAGGTTGCGCGCGTCATCCGGGTTCGCACCCTGGGCAAGTTCGGCAAGCAACAGCTGCTTTGCATGTTCATGCGCGGCGCGGAGTCGGGTGAAACGACCTTCCTGAAGCTCCGCCACTTGCCTGTTCTGGCTGTCCAGCCGAACAAGCGCCTCGCTCAAAGCCTGGCGCCTGATGTCGAAATAGGCGGCCATGCCCGATACCAGGAACAGCAATCCGACAACGATCGAAAGCGTGATCGCGGCCTTGGTGGCAACGGACATCGTGCGGGGCAGGGACAGCTTCATGGGAGCCGCAACTTGCCAAATTCAGGTAAAGAATGCCTAAACCATGTCCTGCGAGGCGGCCGGGCACGGTGATCCAGGACAGACATGAAAATCAATGATTAAGCGTCGGCTCGCCCACTCCGAAGGCTGCTTCCGGCGACGCCGGAATGGCGTGTGAGGGAAAAGACATGGCCTGGAAATCCCGGCTTTCGCCGGGAGGACGGAGAGATGGGATGACGGGAGCGGGCGGCGGAGGTGGGATTGCGTCCGGCCCTCCCTCGCTCAGCCCCTCACCGCCCCGCGTCGCCCTCACCCGTGAAAAAGCGTTCGATCACCTCGCGGGCGAGTCTCGCCGGCCGGAGGGTGTCGGCGTCGATGCAGCACCAGCTGGACTTGACCTCCGCCAGCACTTCCTCGCCGCGGCGGATGACGGTTTCGTAGAAGGCGCGCGCGCCCTGCACCTTTTCCAGGAGGACGGTGGCGATCACCTCATCGTCGAGGAAGGTGGGCTTGCGGTAGGTGATCTCATGCTTGAGGGCGACCCAGAGATGCTGGGCCACCGCTTCGGCCGGGGCCAGCGCGCGCCAGTGGTCGAGCACGGCGTGCTGCACCCATTTCAGATAGCTGGCATTGTTGACATGGCCCATGAAGTCGATGTCTTCGGGATCGATGCCGACGGGGTACAGGTGGGGAATCGCGTTACTCACATCGCTGTAAATAGCATTGCCGCAGGCGCTCCGAAAGGGCGGACAGGAAAAAGGGGCCGGATTGCTCCGGCCCCTTCTCCGCTGCAAAGGCAGAGGATCAGAAGCGCCAGCCGACGCTCGCCACCACCTGATGCCGGTCGGTGTCGACGTTGAACTGCTCGCTGGTCGCGCCGTTGGGGAAATCCAGCTTGCCGTCGGTATAGTTGGAATAGCGATATTCCAGCTTCGCGAAGGTGTTGGCGTTGATCGCGCGCTCGACGCCGCCGCCGATCCGCCAGCCGTCCAGCTTGAACGAGGTGTCGGTGGTTTCGTTGGTGTTGCCGGCCAGCACGTTCAGCTTGCTGTTGGTGTAGCCGCCCTTCACGTAGACGAGGGTCGAGGGATCGGCGAGGATGCCCGCGCGCGCGCCGACATAGAGGTCGCGGCCCTGGCTCACCCGGCCGAAGCCGAACTGGTCGGTGGGATCGAACCGGTCGCTCTTGGCGGTGGAGTCGGTATATTCGCCCTCGACGCCGACGACCGCGCTGCCCAGGTTCACGTCATAACCGACGCCGACGCCGTAGAGCAGGCCGTCGATCGACTGATCGTCGCGGCCATTGTCATTGTCGAAATCGCTGCCAGCGCCGACATGGTCGTAGCCGAGGATGGCTTCGACGCGGGGGCCGGTGAAGGTGGGGTTCACGTCCTGCGCGAGCGCGGGGGTTGCGAAGGGGGCGCCGGCCAGAAGGGTTGCGACCATCAACTTACGCATAGGAAATACTCCGATTGTCATTCTCTTTTCCCCTGTCAGGGGTGAGACGCCAAAGCCGGAGCAGACCCGTTTTGTTTCATGAACCTGAGATAAACATCTGAAACTGTGGCATTAAGGGCACGGTTGCGGCTCCGCTCGTCGCGGAGTGGAGCCTGTGGGGCGACCGGCTGACTCAGCACTCCACCACATTGACGGCAAGGCCGCCGAGCGAGGTTTCCTTGTAGCGGCTCGCCATGTCCTCGCCGGTCTGGCGCATCGTTTCGATCACCGCGTCGAGGCTGACGATGTGGCGGCCGTCGCCCTGAAGCGCGAGATAGGCGGCGTTGATCGCCTTGACCGCGCCCATGGTGTTGCGTTCGATGCAGGGGATCTGGACCAGGCCGCCGATCGGATCGCAGGTCAGGCCGAGATTATGCTCCATGCCGATCTCGGCGGCGTTCTCCACCTGCCCGTTGGTGCCGCCCAGCACGGCGGCTAGGCCGGCGGCGGCCATCGAGCAGGCGACGCCGACCTCCCCCTGGCAGCCCATTTCGGCGGCGGAGATGGAGGCGCGCTTCTTGTAGAGGAAGCCGATGGCGGCGGCGGTCAAGAGGAAGCGGCGCTCCCCGTCGCGATCGGCGCCGGGAACGAAGCGCCGATAATAATGCAGCACGGCCGGGATGACGCCCGCCGCGCCATTGGTGGGCGCGGTGACGACGCGGCCGCCTGCCGCATTCTCCTCATTCACGGCGAGCGCGAACAGGCTGACCCATTCGAAGATCTGCGCAGGGCCGAGCGCGTCCTGCTGGAGCCTGAGCCGCTGGTGGATGGCGCGGGCGCGGCGGCGGACCTTGAGCCCGCCGGGCAGCAGCCCCTCCTGCTCCAGCCCACGGTCGATCGAGGCGGACATGGCGTCGATGACGGCGTCCAGGAAGGCTTCCGTCTCGCGCTGCGTGCGCCATGCGCCCTCGTTGCGCAGGACGAGCGTGGCGATGGAGAGGCCGCTTTCCTCGCCCTGGCGCAGCATTTCCGCGCCGGAGGAGAAGGGGTGCGGCTGAACGACATTGTGGCCGAGCGGCGTATCGTCGCAGACCGGCACATCGCCCGGCAGCACCGCGCCGCCGCCGATGGAGTAATAGTCACGGACGAAGGGGTCGTCCTGCCCTTCAAACCAGGCGGAAAAGCGCATGCCGTTGCTGTGCGCTTCGAGGAATTCGCCCATGCGGAAAAGGAGGTCGCGCTGCTCGTCGAAGGGGACATGGCCGCCCAGCGCGCTGCCGAAGCGGAGACGGCCTTCCTTCCGGATCGCGGCGAGGATAGCGGGGATGGCGTCTGGATCAACGCTTTCGGGGCGGTGGCCCGACAGGCCGAGCAGGATGGCGCCGTCGGTCGCGTGGCCCCGGCCGGTCAGTGCGAGCGATCCGAACAGTTCGCACTGGACGCGGATGGGCGTCGCCGGCAGCGAGTCCATGAACAAGAGCGCGGCGCGCATGGGGCCGACCGTGTGCGAGCTGGACGGGCCGATGCCGATGGTGAACAGGTCCATGACACTGATCGCGGCGGCGGCGTCGATACGGCTTCTGGTCACGATCAATAATCCTTGGACACGCGCACGTTGGCGCTTTCGCGGCCGAGCGTGGAAATGGCGGCGAGCAGCGAGAGCCAGCGCGTCACCTGATATTCGATGCGGGTGGCGCTATAGCCCTGCCCGTCGGTGATGAGTTCGACATAGGTCTTGCGGGTCAGATATTTGCCCGCCGCGATCGACGTGCCCTGCCCCTGCGTCGGATCGGCGGCGATGATGCGCAACCGGTCGAGGCCCGCCGCCCGGCGCACCGCGTTGATCGGGTCGAGCCCGCCCTGCCCCCGGAGCGAGCCCACCGCCGAGGCGAGCTGGAGCGCTTCTGGCGCGGACAGGTTGGTGATGGAGGTGCCGAAGAGGATGCGGGACAGAAGCTCGTCCTGCGGCATGGCGGGCGTGCTGGTGAAGGTGATGTCGGGGCGCAGGCCGGTGCCGCCGACATGGATGGTGGCGGACAAGTCGCTGACGTCCGCCTCCGCACTGATGTCAAGCGTGGGATTGGTCGGCACCTTGCCGTCGAACAGGATATTGCCTTCGCGCAGTTCGAAGCGGCGGCCGGCAAATTCATAATTGCCGCGCACCAGCTGCGCCCGGCCGGCGATCGCGGGATTGACGACCGTGCCGCCAATGTCGAGATCGGCGCGCCATTCGCTGTCGAGGCCGAGGCCGGTCACCATCAGGCGGTTGCGCGCCCGCGCCTTGATCGCGAGCGACCAGGGGATGTTGGTGCGGGGGCGCTCTATCTCCTCGCCCGACCGGTTGATTTCCACCACGCGCAATTCAGGGATTTCCGCGACGGCGGCCGCGCGTCCCATGGTGAAGCGGCTGCGGTTGAGGACGAGATCGCCGCCAATGCTGCCTCCCACGCCATCCGAGCGGAGGGTGATGGGGCCGGTCACGGTCGCGGCGATATCGTCGCGTTCCAGCAGAGCGGCATTGTCCGCCTGAAGCGCGAGGTCCATGCCCACGCCCGCGATGCCGTTGAAGGTGAAGCGGCCGTTGCCGGTCACGCCGCCGCCATTCTGCGCCGTGGCGGAAAAGTCGGAGATGACCAGCTGCGCGCCGGAGAAGCGGCCACGCGCGCGCACGGCGCGCAGGCGCATTCCGGTGACGGGGCTGTTGATCGTGGCGCCATCGGTGGTGAAGGTGCCGGTAATGACCGGCTCGCCCAGCGTGCCGCGCATGTCGGCCGACACGGCGACCGGGCCGCCGATGTCGACGATCTCCACGCCGGTCAGCCGCCAGAGCGTGTCGGCCGTGCCGTTATAGCGAAGCTGCGCGAAGAAGGGCGCGCGGTTCAGACGTTCGACAAGGCCGCCCTGCGGCTGCAGCGGGCTAAGCAGTGCCTGCGCCCGTCCGATGGTCCGGCCGTCCGCAACGAAGACCATGCGGGTGGCGAGGCGGCTGTCGGTCAGCACGGCGTTGACGCCGACATCGACCGGCCGGGAACTGAGGGAGAGGCCGGAGCGGGAGAGGCCACGAATGCGCAGTTCCGCCTTGCCCGTCGGCAGGCCGCCGCCGCGCGGCTGCGCATAGCTGAGCGATCCGGTGGCGAGCCCGCCGAGGCCCAGATTGTCGTAGGCGATGTCGAGCAGCGAGAGCGGCAGCCTTTCCATCCGCGCCTCTATGCGGGTGGTCGCGCTGCCAAGTTCCCCCGCCAGCTGGAGCGATCCGCCGGCATAGCCGATGGTCGCCGGCGACAGCCGCCAGCCATCCTCCGTCCGGGTGAAGAGCGCGGGACGGCCCAGGCGGATGGCGCGCTTGTCGATTGTGCCCTGCGCCGACAAGCGGATGCGGTCCGGCTCCACCTCGGCATCGGCCTGAATGTCGAAGATCCGGCCGCGCTGGCCCGACAGGCTGCCCTTGACCCGTCCCCTGCCATCGGTCAGTTCGGCATTGGCGGCAAAGCGGCCGAGCAGGATGCCGCCGACGCGCAGGCCCCGCGCCTGGGCGGTGGCGTTGACCGTGGTGCCGGACGGATCGAGCAGGAGGGTGCCGTCGAGCGTGCCGCGCCGCACGGCGATGACGGTGGGGCCGTCGAAGCTGGCGTCGCTGGCGGTGAGCTTGAGCTGAACCTGTTGCACGCCGTCGACCGGGCGGAAATTGACATAGCCGGTGACGGGGCCGATCACGCCCAGTTGGCCGTCGAGGCCGCCGGGGAGCGGGCGGATGTCGCCGCTGGCAGTGACGCCCGAGACGGCGAGATTGGCGACGCGGACCACCGCCTGCCCGCCGACCGGCAGCAGGATGACGCCCCGGCCGGTGAAGGGGCCGAGCGTAGAGCCCCCTTCCACCGTGTAGCTGTAGCCGTTTGCGTCGGGAACGAGGTGTGCGCTTACGTCGCGCAGGCCGAGCGCATCCAGCGGGCGTTGCAGCAGCAGGTGGATTTCCGGCCGCTCGATCATGCCGTCGAGCGTCAGCCGCAATGGCCCGTAGCGCGCATGGCGGCCGCTGCCTTCCAGATGCAGCGTCTGGTCGGGATGGCGCAGGCCCGACGCGGTGAGGCTAAGCAGCGGCGCATTGAGCGTCAGGCCGGTGATGGCGATGTTTCCGTTGGGCAGAAGCTCGATGCGGCTGCGTGCTGTCGGCAATCCGCCGCCCAGGGTACGCAGAAAGTCGTTGTCGAGCCGGCGCACGCGGGCGGCCACCGATCCGCTGAGGCCGAAGCCGCCGTCGCGGCGTGGCACCGCGCGCAATTTGGACGTCAGGTCGACGATGCCGAAATTGCGGATGAAGAGGCCGTTGATCTGCCCGTCCAGGCCGAAATCATAGCGGCCGCTGGCAAGGTCGAGCAGCATGACCAACTTGCCGCGCAGCTTGTCGGAGCGGAAGGGCATGGGATTGCTGACGATCTGCTGCCCCATGATCTGGAGCACCCCGTCGATCTGAAAATTGCGGACGATGCCCGCCACCAGATCACCCTGCCCTTCCAGCCGGCTGGCGCGGAGGCTGAGCGGCACCAGGACCGGGCCGGAGCGCACAGTGCGCCCCTTGCCCTGCGCGCGCACATCGCGGATCACGGTCTTGTCGAAGGCGATGTCGCGGGCGGTGAGCAGATATTCGTAGCCCAGTGCGTCGAAGCCGCCGTCCAGCCGCACCCGCGCCGAGACGCCGTTGCCGCGCATATTCTTCACCAGCGCCTGCGGCCGGGGAAGCGTTACGGATATTAGTATGTTGTCGAGCGCATTGTTGCGCAGGTCGATCGCGCCATCGGCGGCCAGATCGAAAGCGGCGGACTGAAGCGTCATGCGCCCGTCGATCACGCGGTCGATCATCGTGCCGCTGGCGCGGACGGAAAGGCGCGGGTCGGCCAGGCGGCGCAGCAGTCCGTTGCCGGCGATCGCCTTACCCTCGATCGAGCCGCGCGCGGAATAGGCGCCGCTGCGCGCCGCCAGCACGAAATCGGCGGCGGGCGCAGCGTCCAGCGTGGCGGCCAGGCGGCCGTCCCACCGGCTCCAACTGCCCTTGCCGCCGATGCGCAGGTTCGCCGCCTGGACGAGCCCCGCCATCTTGCCCAGCACGCCGCCCTTGGGCGCGTTCACCGTCACATCGAGCGAGAAGCGGTCATCGTCCGGTCGGCTGTCGAGCGCGATCGCGAGCAGGTCGCCGCCGTCGAGCGTGCGGGCCGACAGGTCGATGATGGCGCGGCCGCCGCGAATGTCGGCATCGCCCGCCAGGGTCGCGGTCTGCGCCCGGCCGGTGATGGCGGGCGCGAGATCGAGCCGGCCGACGGAAAACTGCATCAGCCTTATGTCGAAGCCGGGCAGTATCGGCCCGCGCCGCTGCGTCGGGTTGAGCTTCGGCAATTTGTAGAGCGTCGCCTGCGGGATGACGAGGCGGTCGATGTCCAGCCGATTCGACGCCCAGGCGAATGGCCACCAGTCCAGTTCCACGCGCGGCGCGTGCAGGAAGCGTCCCTTGGGGTCCGAGAGGGTCAGGTCGCGCAACACCGCCTTGCGGTAGATGCTGCCTTCGATCGATCCGACGCTGATCTTCAGTCCAGACGCCGACCTGATGGTCGCGACCCGGCTGGCGAGGAAGCGGTGGCCGCCATCGGTGTCGAGCCAGGCGAGCGCGCCCGCGACGATGAGCAGCAGCGCGGCGAGAATGCCAGCGACCCAGCGCTGCCAGCGCCCGTCCCAGGCGCGACGGTGCGGCACTGGCGGCGGGGGCGGACCGACGGGGGCGGCGTCGCTCATCAGAAGGCCTGCCCGAGCGAGACATAGACGGCGATCTTGGGATCGCCGGACTGCGGGTTGAGCGGCGTGCCGACGTCCACGCGAATCGGGCCGAAATTGCTGTAATAGCGCACGCCAACACCTGCGCCGATGCGCAGGTGTTGGCCTGTC